>CAMQSH010000004.1 GCA_947036575.1 uncultured Brevinema sp.
AAATTAGTAGATGCTAATATTGGTATTACTACAATAAATGTAGGAAATATGCATTTTGCAGAAGGCAAAACACAGTTATCAGCTAAAGTATTTGTAGATACTAAAGATCTTGAAGAATTACAGTATATCAAATCAAAAAATATTGATATTACTATTCAAGACTCGCCATCAGATCAAAAAAAAGACATTTAATAAAAATATTTAATTAAATTAAAGGAGTTAACTATGCAAGAAATTACACTTGTACAAGGCTTACTGATTTCTATTGTTGCAGCTATTGTAGGAATAGACTATTGGCTAGAAGCCTTTTTTATTTTTAGACCTATTATCGTATCTACTATTGTGGGATTTATTTTAGGTGATGTTACCACAGGATTAATCACAGGTGGTATAACAGAATTAGTTTTTGCAGGTCTTACTCCTGCAGGAGGCACTCAACCTCCTAATCCAATATTAGCAGGAATTATGGCAACAGTATTAACTCACATTAATAATGGAGATCCAACATTAGGAGTGAGTCTAGCTTTACCCTTTAGTATCTTAATGCAATATATTATTTTATTTTGTTATTCAACTTTTTCATTTGCTATGAAATTTGCTGATGAAGCTGCTGAAAATGCAGATACCAAAAAAATCGCTCACATTAACCTATCACTCACCTTTCTTATTTCTTTATTATATTTTACTGTAGTGTTCTCGAGTACTTATTTAGCACAAGATGCTATTAAATCTGTAGTAACAAGTATGCCAGAATGGTTAAGTCATGCATTCTCTGTCATTGGTGGTATTTTACCAGCTATTGGCTTTGGAATGCTCCTCAAAATATTACTAAAAATGAATAATCTAGCATATTTTATACTTGGATTTATTCTTGTATCATTTGCTGCTTTCAATAATTTATTACCTTTAGCACTCATAGGCTTTGCTTTAGCGTTAATTAACTACTATACAACATCAAATTCAAGTAATCAGGAGGAAGACAATGAAGGAATCTAATATTACAAAAAAAGACCTCACCATGTTGGGTTTAAGATCAACACTTTGTTGTGCTTCTTTTAACTATGAAAGGATGCAAGCTTGTGGTTGGCTTTGGTCTCAATTACCACTTCTTAAAAAGATTTATAAAGATGATAAGCAAGGTTTATCTAATGCTATGAAAGATAATCTCGAATTTATTAATACACATCCAGCTCTTATTTCTTTTTTAATGGGATTACTTATTTCTATGGAAGAAAAAAAAGAAGATAGAACCCTTATTCAAGGGACGAAAATTGCACTTTTTGGTCCTTTAGCAGGCATTGGAGATGCATTATTTTGGTTTACTTACCTTCCTATTGTTGCAGGAATATCAGCATCTTTCGCTATTGAAGGCAGTATTTTAGGTCCTATTATATTCTTCCTGTGCTATGTTGCTATTTTTGCTATTAGAATACCGCTTGCACATTTAGGATATTCTTTAGGAGCAAAAGGATTAGAAAATCTTAGTGACAACACAGAAAAATTGTCAAAAGCCGCTACTATCATTGGGGTTACTGTGGTTGGTGGTTTAGTGGCTTCTTATGTTAAAATATCTGTATTACCAGAAATATCAATAAATGAAACAACCATTATCTCTATCCAAAAAGACTTAATTGATAAGATTTTTCCAAATCTTTTACCATTATTATATACTTTAGCAATGTTTGCTTTATTAAAATTCAAAAAAGCACATCCTGTAACATTGATAGTTGTAACTTTTATATCAGTTATTGTTTTATCATATCTAAGAATTCTTTAAAAATATACAATTAAAAGGAGACTTATGTCTCGTGAAATTGGGGTAAAGCTCTCATGTTCTTTTATAAGGATGTGGGAGCTTTTTTTCTGCATAGTAAATAGGAATAAGCTTTGATAATTCTTCTGTTTTTTCTGTTTCTTGATCAGTAATGATCTTATCAATTTGATCTAATCCTACAGATATGAAAGGACGAGTACACCCTATTTTTGAATGATCTGCTAGGATCAATTGTATAATATAGATCTATTATAACTCCTTTAATATAGTTATTTGAAAATAGGTGTTTTGTGTATGGAGGTTAAGATTGAAATTACTCTAATAATATAGTATAATTAGAGAAACTAAAATTAGGGAGAGTAGTATGAAAATTACAGGTATTACGGCACAAGTTGTTCAAGTAGAGTTTAATAGTCCTTTCGTTACAGCAGCACTCTCACGAACTCACCAATCTACTATTATTGTCAAAGTTCAGACTAATGAAGGTGTTTTTGGAATAGGGGAGAGTGTTCCAACACGTCATGTTACAGGAGAAACAATAGAATCAGCCTTGGTTGTTCTTAAAGAATTAGAGCAAAAACTGTTAGGGCAAAATCCTCTTTGTCTAGAAAAAATTCATATGATTATGGATCAGCATATTGTAGGTAATTTTGGTGCTAAAGCTGGGATTGATATTGCTCTTTATGATCTTCAAGGAAAAGTAATGAATAAGCCTCTATATCAGCTTTTAGGTGGCTATTCTGATACAATAGAAACAGATGTTACCTTATCTATTGATGAGCCTAAAAAAATGGCTCAATCTGCTTTGGAGTTTGTTCAGCAAGGACTTAAAATCTTAAAAGTGAAAATAGGTGTAGATCCTATTCAAGATATAGAAAGAATCAAAATGATAAGAGAAGCAGTAGGAGATTCTATAAAGATAAAAATTGATGCAAATCAAGGTTATAATGCAGCAGAAGCAATTACTGTTATTAATAGTCTACAAAAATATAATGTTCTCAGTGTAGAACAGCCTGTGCCTTATTGGGATATTCATAATATGGCATATATCAGACAAAATATCTCTATAAAATTAATCGCTGATGAAAGTGTTCATACTCATCATGACGCAATGAAATTCATCCAACAAGATGCTTGTGATATGATTAATATCAAATTAATGAAATCATCTGGTATTTTTAAAGCTGAAAAAATCACCGCTTTATGCGAAGCTGCAGGGATTCCTTGTATGTTAGGATGTATGGCAGAAGGACATGTTGCATCGACTGCTGGAGCTCACTTTGCAGCAGCAAAGAAAAATGTTTTTGATGTAGATTTAGATGGTTCACTGCTTAATAAACCTCAAGCTTATCTTTCTGGTGGTTATACTCGTAAAGGTGGAATGATCATACTAACGGATAAACCGGGTTTAGGTTTAGAACTAGATTTTGATTATCTCAATGAATTATAAAAGCAATAAAAATTAGGAGTTCATTTTGAAAAAGTAGGATTATTATTAGTGTTGTTAAGCATTGTAAGTTGTGGAGATAAAAAAACTAAGACAGAGATTGAAGTCATTGAGACTGTTAAGACTACAGAAACAAAAGTTAAAAAAACTAGTGAAAATATTACAGATTTTGTGGATGATTCTCTTTTACTTATAGAATATATCACTCAAGGAAATCTAGTGGAAGTTAAATCACTCATAGAAAACGGGGCTAATATTAATATTGTAGATGAGAGGGAAATACAGCTTTGATGATAGGATCTAGTCGTGGATATAATATTTAGCTAATGGTAGGATTATATATTCATGCAGAAAATGAGTGGTGCCAAACAGCATTGATAGATACTTCAAGAAATGGACACTTAGATGTCGTGAAATATTTGGTTGAATCAGGTGTAGATATTAATGATGAAGATAATTTTCAATCCTCAGTTTTAAAGTTAGCTTCAGAAAATGGGCACATAGAGGTAGTAAAATATTTAGTAGAAGCAGGAGCCGATATTACGGCTAAAGTGGAAGGTGTTACTACGGCATTAGATCCTGCTGTTAAGCAGGATCATACAGAAATTGTCGAATATTTAAAAAGTCTTCAATAAATAAAACAGGAGTTTTTTATGAAAAATTTTAACCTTTATCAATCTGGGATTTTAAGAACAAAATTACAATTTAATCAAGAATTTACTACTTATTCAGAATGGGATCTTTATACTCATGAATTTAACTCTCATCAGCCTGTTACAGAAGAAATTATTCAACGTTATATTAAAGAATTCAATTTTAATCTAAAAACTTTAGCTTTAGCACTTAGAGATGGAGAGAGTGGAGTATTCAATCCACCTCAAGGTAAACTTATTTCAGGTACTCAAAATTATAAAAAACATTCAGATTATGATTATATGTATGCTGCAATGAAGGGTAAATTTCTTCCTGATATTTCTTGGGCAGATGGAGCTATTAGAGCATTTACTGTGACAGCTTTGGATATAGTTTGTGTTTGTGTAGAAGAAGGTTATGAAAACTACACTCCTATAAAATTATGGAAAGAAAAATATGCTAATGAAGTACTTTATAAACTAAAAAGTATTACTCGTGTAGATATTTCTATGAGAGATGGAGTAAAGCTAGCTACAGAAATTTTATTACCAGACATAGATCATAAAGTGAGTACTATTTTTATTAGAACTCCTTATGGGAGAGAACAGCGTATTCCTAGTTATTACAAATATGTGCTTAGAGGTTATGCGGTTTGTATTCAGGATGTTCGTGGTCGCAATGACTCAGAAGGGGAATTCCTTCCAAAATATAACGAAATGAATGATGGAGATGATTCTCTTACTTTTTTAGCTCAACAAGAATGGTCTAACGAACAAATTGGAATGTTTGGTGGCTCTTATTTAGGATGTGTACAATGGTGTGCTGCAAGTAGTGGAAATCCTTATCTAAAAGCTATTATTAGTTTGGTGGCATCTGGAGACTCTTTTGTTGATCTTCCTAGAAAAGGTGGTACTTTTTCTTCTGGAGGCTTGGCGTGGACTTTTGCGATTAAAGACAAAGTCTATCAGCCTCAAAATATGCATAGAGATGATTGGGATATCGTTTTAGCGACTCTTCCTATAAAAGAAATTCCTCAAAAAATACTAGGGGAAGAGATACCATTTTGGACAAAATGGTGTTCTCATGAAGAATATGGTCCTTTTTGGGAACCTTGTAGTTGGTCTAAAAGACGTAATAAAATTACAGCTCCTGCCATGATTGTTTCAGGATGGTATGATGATAATGGAGATGCTACGACTCTTGCTGTGGAAATAGCTAATTCTTATGAAGATAAGAATAAAAGAATTATTCTAGGACCATGGCTTCATAGTGGAAATGCAACGAGAACAATCAATGAATTAGAATTAGGTACGAATGCTCTTCGTTATGATTTAGATTTACTTTATACTCAATGGTTTGATAACAAACTTCGTGGTATCGCTAATGGAGTAGATAAAACAGAAAATATAGAATATTATATTGTTGGTGCAAATAAATGGCGAACAGCAAAAAAATGGTTTCCAGAAGATACAAGTCCTAAAAATTACTATTTATCTCATACTTCTAAAGCTAACACTTCTCAAGGTGGTGGAATACTTTCTATAGAACAGCCACAGCAAGAGTATAAAGATTATTATGTTTTTGACCCTAGAGATCCGGCGGAACATTTAATAGAAATAGCTGAAAATGAAATCACTGCACCTGCGGACTATCAAGAAGTCGAAAAAAGAGAAGATATGTTGATTTACACAACAGCACCATTTATAGAAGAAACTACAATCGCAGGGGCTATCACTGTTGTTTTTCATGCAGCTAGTTCTGCTAAGGATACTGATTGGGTAGTACGTCTTACAGAAGTTGATGTGGAAGGGAGATCAATTCGTCTTTGTGATGGAATCTTAAGAGCAAAATTCAGAAAAGGTTTTGATAAGATTGTATTATTAGAACCAAATGTTTTAGAAGAATATTCTATCACAACCACAAAAATAGCTAACGCTTTCAAACCAGGAACAAGATTACGCTTGCAAATTACTTCTGGTGCTAAGAACTATATTTTTCCTAACCATAATACAGGAAACAATATGTTTACAGATACAGAAATGCTTATTTGTACTCAAACAATTATAAGTAGTGATAAAAATCCTTCTTATGTTATTCTTCCTGTAATTAATAAATAGCTAAAATTTAGATTAAAAAAGCTCCTATGAACTCATAGGAGCTTTTTTAATCTAAATTTTTTAGTCTAAAAATTTTGTTTGGCTATTTTATTTGAAATAGGTAGTAGATAATATTAAATCATCAGTAGACATTAATTGAAACCCTTCAATATTTTTATTCAGCCCTACATGAGCTTGTTTGTGAAGTAAAGGAACAATAGTTACATTGTTATAGATGTATTCCTGAGCTAATTTGTAATATTCAGCTCTTTTGGTTGGATTTAATTCTTGACGAGCAGATTCAAGATATTGGTCTAACTCAGGATCTCCATAAAAAGATCTATTTCCACCAGGACCTTTGGTAGAACTATGCATCATATTAAAAAGAGTATAGTCAGAATCTCCTGTGCCATCACTCCATCCTAAAAGAAGAGCATCATGTTCTCCTTTCCCAATACCATCTAGGAAACGAGCCCATTCAAGAATTTGGATTTCTACATTCAATCCTATTTCTTTGAAATTAGCTTGAACAACTTCAAGGATTTTTTGTCTTTCACCTTCTATTGCCCAAAAAATAACTTTATTATCTTTGTCTAAAATATTAGCCTCTTTAATAAGATCTTTTGCTCTTTCTAGATCTTGCTTTCTAGCAGTTAAACCATCATAGTGACCTATCATTGATTTATGAGTCAAAGCACCTGAAGGTGTTGCCGCTCCAAAAAATACGGAATTAATAATTCCAGGGACATCTACAGCAAGTGCTGCTGCTTCACGGATTCTTTTGTCTTTCCAAAGAGGGTTTTTACCTTCACCCTGGTTGAATCCTAAATATTCAATACTTGGTAATTCTCTTTCTATTAATTTGAGATCTGAATTTTCTAAAATACGATCTCTATCAACAGCAGAAACACCGAGAGCAATATCAATATCACCAGTTTCTAATGCTATAGTACGAGAAGAGTTTTCAGGAATGATGATAAAAAATAGATTAGGCGTAAGAGCTTCTTTACCCCAGTAATTAGTATTCTTTGTTAAGCTTAGATTATTGCCTCTGTTCCACTCTTTTAATTGGTAAGGTCCTGTACCTACAGGCTCTTGGTCGACATTTTCACCAGATGTAAGAATTGCTTTTTTATTAAGGATAACCATGGCAGGGTGTGATAGGTGAGCCAAAATAGGAGCAAAAGGAGTCTTAAGATTGATTTGGAAAGAATTAGGAGAAAGAACAGTAATATCTTTTACAGGGCTGACAATGTGTTGAATACCAGGTGTTTTTGTCATTGTTTCTATACTAAATTTGATATCTTCAGGGGTGAGTAATTCTCCATTTTGGAAATAAACATTACTACGAAGCTCCATATACAAATTAGTAGGAGAGTTGAATTTCCAAGATACAGCTAATTCAGGGATAAGCTTTCCATCTACATCTTTTGAAATAAGATTTTCAAAAATTTGGGCTGAAATATTTGCAGTAGCACTATCATTAGACTCATAAGGGTGAAGAGTTACAGGCTCTGATTTGATACCTACTTTAAGGGTATCTTTTGTTTTAGAGGAAGTCGTATCTCCACAAGCACTCATTACTAAAAGAAAACATAAAGAAAAAAGCGATTTTTTCATAAAAATCTCCTATATATTATTAGATATTTATTAAATGATTATTTTAGTATAGCATTTATCTGAATAATTTGTCAATATTTCTTTTTTAAGGAAACCGCTATATAGCTAGTTTTAGCAGATTTTAGTTGACAAATATTATATTATGAAATATTTATTCACTTGAACATATATAATATATAATATATAATATATATTATATATGTATTGGGGAATAAATATATAGGAGTATTAATATGCAAAAGTTTATATTAAATACTATCATTTTAGGACTGTTACTTGTAGGATGTACTATTGCTGATCCTAATCGGGAAAATTTAGAATTTTCTCATGGATTAGAAAGAACTGGGGAAAGTGCTTTTGAAGCTTTTCAAAATAACGGAGTAATGAGAACTCATTACTTGACTCTTTTCAATGAAGATTATTGGATGTGGCTAGATTTGAGACCAAATTCTGGTGGAATAAATAAAAATAAAACCATGGCACATATTCCATCAGGAGGTCCACAACGTTTTCAATTTGAGAGAGAATGTGTTGATATAATTTTTCATAAAAATCCTGAATATAATAATCAATTTATTATTGATTTAGGAAAAGAATACAACAGGTATTTCTCAAGATATATATTTGTAGAAAAAACAGGTAAAAACTCTTTTAGAGGTGCTATAATAAGCTATATAAAATGGGATGTAGATACATATTTTGAATTTGCACGAGTATCTGAGTTTCCAACAGAACATGTAGTAGTTTCTGATTATTATAATGATGTTACAACAACAGGTCTAGAATATGTTTTAGAAAACCCTTTACAACATGGTGTAGTAGCGTCATATGATGCATTAAGAAAAAATGAAGTAATAAGTTTTAACTACCTAACTAAAGATAATATTCAATACCATATGTGGATTGATTTACGTACTGGTGCTGATAATACAATGCAAATAGTATATCATAAACCAGGAATATTAAAGACCCAATTTTTATCTAAACGTAAGGTATTTAATCTTTTTTATAATCCAAGCAATGGCAAAGAAATGATTATTGATTTAGGTAAGCAGAACGATTCTATTAATAGATATATTTACTTAATACAAATAGGACAGAATAGGTTCAGAGGGACCATGATGAATACTATACAATGGGGTGTTCAAACAATATTTGAGGTTAGTAAAACTCCATTTCCAAATAATACTACTCCTAGTGAAGATTATCTTAAAATTGATACTAAGGGAGCAATTAATGGAATTAAAGTAGACAGTATTGGACAGAATCCGCAAAATTATCAAGAAGCATTAGCTGAGGCTACTACTCGTATTAAAAATATTTCAGGAGCAAGGAGTATAAACGTTACATTTACTAGTAATATATCTCAAAAACTCGTTGGTACTTACCAAAAACAATTTTCGTATACTTCAAAAAATGGTGTATTCAACCAAGCTACTTTCATATCTATTTCTAAACTAGATGGCTCAGATAATAAAGGTCAATTATTTAAGAATTACTATGGTGAAAGAATTGCTGCAGAATTATTTGAGTTATATGAAAAAGATTTAGCAGATATTAATATTCTATATCGTAATCAGGACATTCATGGAGAGGTTCTTAAAAATTTAGGTTATAAACTATATGTTACAGAATCACATTTTGCTACACATGTGAAAAACATAAAAATAGGGGGGAATAATATCTGGAACACTATTTTATTAGATACAGGAGATTTTTTTGATCCTCTTCAAAATAGATTTTTGGTTAAACCTCTTCGTAATGGTCAATTCGTTATATTAGATATTTTCCAATCTGATTATTCGGCGTTTGGTAGTGGTTTTGGACCAATTTATAATATTAAAGAGAAAGATTTTGATTTTCATAATCCATCAGCTAAGTATATTTACAAATAAAAATAATAAAACCACCTCTAGTAATAGAGGTGGTTTTATTTTAATTTTCAATATAAAAATTTTTAAAAAACTATTGATAGTATGTCTATCAATAGTTTTTTCATGAGATAGCTAGCTATTAATTTTGATTATAAAGAGAACTGTTAAACCTTAATTTATTATGGAGTATAATATGAAAAATTTAAAATTAGTACTAGTTTTAATGGGACTTGCTTTATTAATCTCATTCTGTGGCAAAAAAGAAGGGATGGGAGATAATACCATTGCCCCCTTTTGGAGGAAGTGGAGAAGTATTAGACCAAGACTTTTAGGAAGATATATTAGCTCCTTTTGTAGAATCTAATAATTTCATATTGAATGTTTCTATCATTTCTTGGAGAAATTATGAAGAAAAATATATGACTGCTATTGGTTGTGGAGTAAGCCCTGATATTGGTTATGGTACAGATAATTTACTATCTGACTTCCAAGCTTTAGGTGCAGTTCAAGCTTTTGATGAATGTATCACACTAGCAGATCGTGAAAATTTTACCTATATTGATTATGGTATTTACAACGGAGAACAAATTGCCATGCCTTTTGTCGTTGGAAATCCTAGAATTTTATTTTATAATTAAAACACTATTAGACGAAATGGGTGAAAAACCTCCGGTAACATGGGGTGATTTTCTTCGTTTAGCTCAAAAAGCAACAAAAGATACAGATGGTGATGGAGAAATTGACCAATGGGGATTTGTACAACCTTGGGGAATTCGTGCTTCAGGTACACTTAACTCAACATTCTATCCTTTCTTATTCCAAGCTGGTGGACAGATCTTTACAGATGATGGTACTGGAATCGGATTTAATAACGAAGCTGGGAGAAGATCATTACAATTTATTTCAGATTTAAAAGACAAATATAAAGTAATGCCTGAAACTGTTGCATCTATGGAAACAGAAGCAAGTTCTTTATTTACTTCTGGTAAAGTTTTATTTATAATAGAAGGTGCAAGACATGCTAGTCATATGGAAGTAGCTGGAATGGACTGGGGATACGTTCCTGCATTAACTGATAAAAAACATGCTACAGTACAAGTAGTTGATTAGTTGATTATGTTATCTTCTGTATCTCCTGTATCTCCTGTATCTCCTGAGAAAAAACCATTAGTATTTAAAGTAATGCGTCATATTCTTAGTAAAGAAGTTATGGAAAAATTTCATACTGCTTTAACATCCTTTGCACCAATTACTAAAGATGCTGAATACAAAGGCATCCCAAAACTAGCAGATTTACATAACACTGAAAATAATAAAGTTTATTTTCGTAAAAATGATCAAATTAGAGGTACAGCTGCTGCTAATGAAGTAATGCAACGTAATATCCAAAGAATTATCTTAGGAGAAGTAACAGTTCAAGAAGCTTTGGGTACAATTGATAAAGAGGCAAGAACAGTTTTATCAGTGAATAAAAAATAATTAATAATAATAGATATTATATAGTATAAAATTTATCTTATATATATATAAGATAATGTGTTGAAGATATTTCAGGTATTATATATAATATGTTGTAATATATAATATACGATGTATAATATATATAGTATTTCAGTAATAAATTTTATTGAGAAATACAAAATCAGATACTCTTAGGAGGAAACCATAATGGCTTCTGTAGAATTAAAAGGGATAGTAAAAAGCTATCAGAATAATGTGCCAGTTGTACATGGCATTGATTTGGATATTAAAGATGGAGAATTTATGGTTCTTGTTGGTCCATCAGGTTGTGGTAAATCAACAACGCTAAGAATGATTGCTGGATTAGAAGAAATTACAGGTGGAGAACTGACAATTGGTGGTAAAATTGTTAATGATGTCGCTCCTAAAGATCGTAATATTGCAATGGTGTTTCAAAATTATGCATTATACCCACATATGAATGTATATGAAAACATTGCGTTCGGATTAAAATTAGCAAAACTTCCGAAAGAAGAAATAGATACTCGTGTTAAAGGTGTTGCAAAAAATCTGGAGATTGATCATTTATTGGATAGAAAACCTAAAAATATGAGTGGTGGTCAGCGTCAAAGGGTGGCTCTTGGCCGTGCTATAGCTCGTCGTTCTTCTGTATATCTTTTTGATGAACCACTTTCTAACTTAGATGCACAACTTCGTGTTTCTATGCGTGTTCGTTTAGCACAACTTCATAGTGATTTAGCTAAGCAAGGATTAGAAAATACGATGATTTATGTCACTCATGATCAGATTGAAGCAATGACTTTAGGACATAGAATTTGTGTAATGGAAGATGGATACATTAGACAAGTAGACACGCCATTAAATCTTTACAAATATCCTGCTAATAAATTTGTTGCAGAATTTATTGGTTCACCGTCTATGAACTTCACAGATGGTACTATAGAAAAATCAGGTAATAAATATACAATTGATATTAATGGATATAAATGTAATATTCCTGAAGAAAAAAGTAAAATACTTGTAGATTATGTTGGAAAAAAAGTAGGACTTGGGGTACGTTCAGAACATATTCATTGTATATTAGATGATGTTAATTTACCAAAAGCTGATATTTCGGTGACTGAACATATGGGTAACGAAGAGTTTATTTATTTTAATTATAATAATACTTTATTTGTATGTCGCTCAAAAGAAAATCTAAATATTACTAGAGAATCGAAGAATTGTCATTTTAGATTTGAAGAAGAGAACATTCATCTATTTGATTTAGAAACAGAACTTAATATTTCTATTCCTACTAATAAAATTGATCATAGTTATAAGTTAATAGATCTTAATGAAGAATATCATGTACCTCTTTTATTTACAGCACTAGGTGGAAAGGAAAATATTACTGATTTAACTCATTGTATTAGTAGATTACGTTTTATTATCAACGATTTAAATAAACTAGACAGAGCTACTCTAACAAAATTAAATCTAAATGTTATCTATAGTTCTGAAAATCAAGTCCATATTGTTCTTGGTAAGAACACTAAACATATGTATGAGATCTTTTCAAAATTAGTTAAATAACATTTTCTTAAAGCTTTAAATCAAAAAACACTCTCTAAATCAGAGGGTGTTTTTTGAGCTGTAAATATAGCTATGATCTATTTATATTTTCTGTAAATATCTAAGTATTTTAAGAAGAAATTAAAACTTCTATATTTTCTATTTCCATAATTTTTTGAGTAAGGATTTTTCTTAATTCTTCTTTTTTTTCTTGATAATTTGAATTATTTATAAGATTGTTTAGTTGGTGAGGATCTTGAGAAATGTCTATTAAGAGATAGTCCTGATATTGAGTACTATCTTTATCTTTCCATGGATTCTTAGACGGATCAAAAACTGCATAGAGCCAGTCTTTGCTTCTAATAGCACGACCTACCATGCTTTCACTAATTTGAATAAAAACAAAGCGTTCTTGCAGTGATGGTTCTTGATTTGATAAAAGAAACTGTTGTAAAGGGATTCCATCTACAGTATTTGTTGGTGTGTTAATAATTTCTAATAAAGTTGCAGGAAGATCTATTAAACTAACAACAGTAGTAATACGTTGCGGTGTGTTACTTAGTCCATAAATTATTATAGGGATATGAGTTGCAGAATCATAAGGACTACGTTTATAATCGTCCCCTCCTTTAGGAGGCATACTCTTATTTCTTGTACGAAAATGACACCCATGATCACTAGTATAAATAATAATTGTATTATTTTCTATTTGTAATTCTCTAAGTTTATTTCTGATACGTCCTAAATTTTGATCTAAAGAATGACATGCTCCTAGATAATCAGGATAACTTTCTTCAGCATCTCCATTATTTAAAAAACTAAGGTCTTCAGGAAGTGTATAATCTTTAAATTTTTCTTTTGATCCTTCTGGCCCTTCATAGCATTTATGATCGTTTTGATGATGGGGTTCGATATGGGATAAAAAGAGAAAAAAAGGTTTTTCAGTATTACGAGAATCTAAAAAATCCAAAGCAAAATCTGTTATTTTATCTACCCTATAACCTTCAAATTCGATTTTATTCATATCTTTATCAAAAACGTATCCATCATAGCCATGGGAAGTAAGTTCAAGAGCATCTGAAGCCATCCAATAGTCTTGGTAACCTCCACGTTTTGAAGGAGGAATAGGAGCATATAGATACTCTTCAACTCCATCATCTGAAGCTAGATGCCATTTGCCTACATAAGCTGTTTGGTATCCAGCATTATTAAATTCCTTAGCAATAGTAGAAATATTTTGAGGTAATGAAATTCCATTCACAAAACAACCTGTTTTTGTTGCGTATAATCCTGATTGAACACAAGATCTAGCTGGTCCACATACAGGTTGACACGAAAAAGCATTATCAAAAATAATTCCTTCAAGAGCCATTTGATCGAGATTTGGTGTAATATTCAGCGGTTGACCATAAACACCTATAGTATCCCACCGTTGCTGATCTGAGAAATAAAAAATAACATTTTTTTTCATAGAGATATCCTTATCATAGCTACTATTCTTTTACTGCTCCAGCTGTAATTCCAGAAAGAATTTGCTTTCTAAAAACAAGATAAATCACAATACTAGGAATCATCACAATAATAACACCAGCACTTAATTTTGCCCAATCAGATGTGCGTCCCAGATAGTTCATAAGCATTGTGGTAAGTGTTGCATTTTCAGGACTAGGCATATAGAGATAAGGTGTAAACATATCATTTAGGACAGTTATTGATTTAAGGATAGAAAGAGTTGCTATTGCAGGTAAAACCAATGGTAAAATAATACTAAAATAAACCTTAAAATACGAAGCTCCATCCATAATAGCACTTTCATCTAATGATCTTGGGATTTGATCCATATATTGTTTGTAGATATATATTTGTATAAGATCTGTACTGATATATATAATAAGAGGTGCTAAAAGAGTATTATAAACTCCTAAAGAAGTAATTACTCCAAAGCGAGTAATTTCCATAATAAATGAGGGTAAAAGCATAGCAATCGAAAAAACTGCAAAATATACTTTTTTAAAAGTAAACTCAAAACGACTTAAAGCATAAGCAACCATACTTCCTAAAAAAATATTAAGAGTTACAGTTAAGAATACTAAAATAAAAGAATTTTTAAAAGCAGTAGCAGCGTTTCCTTTTTGAATAACTTCTATATAGTTTTCTATAGTAAAAGGGTTGGGAAATGCAAGTACATGCTGTTCAGCAAATTGTGCAGTTTCTTTGAATGAAGCCAAAAAGATAATTAATAAAGGACCAATGATAATAATACAAATAAAAATAAATAGTATATGATGAATAGCGAGAAATACTCGATCTTTAATATTAAGTTTCATTTTTGTTTCCTTCTTGTAATTTGAAAATTCTGTTTTGAATAGCAACAATAATAAGAATAATACATATGAGGATTATTGCCATAGCACTTGCAAGTCCAAAGTTAGAAAAGTCAAAGGCTGAATTAATAATACCAACAGCATAAGTACTACTTATACCATTCGGCCCTCCACTAGTCATCACAAAAGGAATTTCAAACACCATTAATGCACCACGAGCATTTAAAAACATCACCAAAGTAATAACAGTTTTGATATTAGGAATAATAATATGGTAAAACTGAGCAAAAGGACCTGCACCATCTAGAGTGGCAGCTTCTATCATGTCATAAGGGATAGATTGAAGACCAGCTAAAAAAAGCATAATAGTCATCCCGTTATGCATCCATAAAGAAACAGCTACTAGTGACCAGTTTACAACATTTTTATCACTCAACCATGCAACAGGTGCCATATTAAAGAAAGCTAAAATTTCGTTTAAGACTCCTCCTTGGGAGCTATATAAGAAAGAAAACATATAAGACACAGCTACAACATTAATCATTACAGGTAGAAAAAATATGGATTTATACCATCCATTCTTACGAATAAATCGATCTAAAATAAAGGCAATATATAATTCTATAGGAATAAGAATTAAATGAGCAAAGAAATATAAACTATTATTTCTGAGATTGTTCCAAATAACAGGATTATTAAACACTCTTCTAAAATTATCGAATCCTACTAATTTATAATCAAGACTAATTCCATCCCAATTTGTAAAACTTGTAAAAACAAGTTTTACACCAGGATAGACGATAAAAGCTAATAATAATATAGTAGGAAATGCCAAAAAAACAGTCAGAAAAATCTTTTTTTGCTGATCTTGTGTTAGAGGATGATTCATACAAACTCCTTATTTTTCTGCTGATATAGCTTTTCTAGCTTCTGTCCATTTAATATCCCAAGATTTCATAAATTCATTAAAATTAGTACCACTAAGCATTGCTTGTCCCATAGTTCTTGAGTGAAATTCTGTATAGTTTTTAATATCTTCGAAAAGTTGATCTTCAGGTAATTGTAAAACAGCTTCAGGATTTTCTACTCGTGCAAGAGCTTCTGTGAAGATTGTTTGTTTTACTTCACCAGAGTCTTCTTTTACAGTAGTATTATAGTTATTATAAACAATAAAATCTTTATAATAATCACTAGCGAAAAGCCATTCAATAAATTCTAGTGCTTCTTTATTATTTTTTCCATCCTTTGGAACTCCTAGGAATACTTCTCCTGTTACAATATAACGGAATTTTTCAGCTTTAGTCTCTCGTACAGGTAGATAAAATATACCTATATTTTCTGCATTTTCAGGAGTAGTTTTGTCTACAAGACCAGATTTATAATGCCATTGACCTGCAGCAATCATTGCTGCTTTTTTTGCTAAAAATAAGTCTGTTGCTTGTTGGAAGCCATATCCAAAAGGATCATCTCCAGAAGGTTTCATAGCAAAAAGATTAGAGACTTTGTCATAAGCTTCATAAAGAGGATTGCCAGGAGAAAATGGTGTGTCAGTATAAGCCATACTTGAATACATACCATTACCACTAGCAATAGTCATTGGGATAAATTCAGCAAATGGATAAACTGTCCAGCTTTCTTTGCCTCCTAATGCCAAAGGAATATAGTCACTCTTATCTTGAATAGCTTTAATAACATTGGTAAATTCAGTCCATGTTTGAGGAATTTCTAAATTTAATTCTGCAAAAATAGTTTTGTTGTAATAGACAAATTCATGAAATCCATAAAGAGGTATTCCTAACACCTTATCATCTATTTTATAAGAATCTGCATAAATATTATTTTTAACAGCAACAAGATCATTCAAAGGTTGGAGGTGATCTACATAGGCATTCATTGTTTTTACACGTGTTACAAAGATATCTGGAAGTTTTTTACTTGTAGCACGAATTTGCATTATTTTATCATAATCTGTTGAAGGTAAAATTTCATATTTGAGTGTTACATCAGGATTGACTTTAGCATATTCTTCTACAATAGAGGTAACTTCCTGCATGTATTCTTCCCCGGTACCACTATAAGATACCCATGTGATAGTTTTTTTTCCATTATCTTCACAAGATGTAGTTATAAGTACTAATAATAGAAGCATAAATTTTTTCATAATAATCTCCCTATATAATATATTATATTAATTTTAACCACAGTAATTCCATTGAAGAAAGAGTAACAGTGTATTCTTTTCCTTGGAATTTTAGAATAGCATTTTGCTCTTCTAAAGAATTATTTAATATCGCTAGTAAGTTCTTTTCTTGATAAGCATATCCTTCTACGGATATATTATTAGAAAATATAGCTTCCTTACTTTGCTCCTGATGTGCAGCCCAAAGAATAGCTCTATATATCAAATCACTATTTTTTAGTGAATAAGGCATCCCAGCCATATAAACACTACGTCCTTGCCCAAATTCATGAGTAGAAAGCTGTATTCCATTAATAAGATCATGAGAAAGAATTTGTGTTTTTTCAGATACAGAGTAAATATTTCTTTCACAGAATCCTGTTTGGATTATAGGATCTCTCAGATCTTCTGTAATAAAATGTTTCGTTTTACTTAAGCTATCTCGTTTAGAGAAATTAATAGTATTTTCTGTTTCTTTATCAACACCAAGGATGTCTGATAATTGGAAAAAGCTACCACAATACTGATAAGCAGTTGGTGCTCCTACACCAATAAATCCACCACCATTATAAACCCATTCACGGATTTTAGATACTATTTCAGGATCTGTCCAATGAATATCTCCTGTCCATGCAGTATAAGCAGATCCAGCATTAATAACAATTTGATATTGAGATAATTTATCAGATTTGATATCTTCAAAATTAATGAATTCTACAACAAAAGGCATTCCACTCAGAGCTTCTAAAACACCTGTATAAGGAGCAGATTCTTTCCCCCCTCCTGCATGTCCTGTTCTATTACATTGCCAAGCTTTTAGTGTTCCCCAAGCATTGAGAATAGCTATTTTAACAGGTATAAAGGAGACTGTTGTATCTTTTAAATTTTCATGGAGTTGATTAAATTGGTCTGTAATTAAAGTAACAGTATCAACGAAGGTAGGGTATTTTATAGCAAGCCCTAAATATCCTCCATAACCCATACGATCTAAAAGGTTAATCATTAAGGCTCTTCTTGATTTAATCCAAATATCTCCAGCAATACTACTAGGATCATTATCATCATTAAATAAATCAGGGAAGAAGTAAGGGAGAAAACGGACTTCTCTATAACGAACGCCGGGCATATCACTAATCATACGAATCCCTAATCCATTACTAGTAGATCCTACAACAGCATCTAATCCTATACTAGGAAAATATTCTCCAAAAGGTTCTGTTCCAATCCAGTTGTCACCAATAAACATCATAGCTTCTTTATTGTATTTATGGACAAGATCTACGCATTCTTTTGCTAGTTGACTGACAAATTTTTGTTGATATTTTAAATAGTCTTGAAATGCAGGTGAAGGAAGACGATATGCGGTATTATAATACCCCTGATCAATAATATCTTCTGCTTTAAGTGTGTATCCAAATTCTTTGTTAAAATTATTAAGAGTAGGAACACTAATACTAGCACTATATCCAAACCAATCCCCAAATTTTTGTTGTTTATGTTGATCATAGACTACCGTAAAATGATAGAAAAAACTAGTAAAACGAACAACATTAACCTTAGGATGATTTTTAAGCCAATCTTCTAAATCTTGAAGAATATGAGCTCTTGTTTTTGGGAAAGCTGGATCATAAGGCATTTCATGATGTTTATCTTTCCAATCATTAATGAGGTGATTGTACATTTGGGTGACATCCCAAATTTGTTTTGCTAGAAATCCTACTGTATAGATATTCCACGGAGTTGTTTTTTTTATAAGGACTTTTTTGGTAAGGGGATCATAAGTCCATAAATCTGTAGAAACTTCTTCTCCTGTTGTTCTATTGATTACTTGCCAATACTTATGGGGGTCATCTTGACTATGAATTTCAAATTGTTGATCAAAATAACTATGCATAGGATCAATTTCTAAAGTATCAGAAACAGCTGTACAACGATCGGATAGTAGATAAATTTGTTGTAGTTCATCTCTATTGTTTTTAGCCCATTCTTGATCATTACGTGTTGGGAAATATGTTGCATAAACTTTTAATCCTAAATCTTCAAAGAAAGAGGTCATTGTAGTACCATCACTGTTACGAACAGCATCTGCCCCCCATTTTTGAATAATATCATGAACAATATTTTCACATCCTTCTTCAATAGGAAGAGTAAATCGATTTTTTGCCATATTTCAACTCCTAAAATTATATTAATAATATATTATATAACGTGTATTTATAAAGTCAAGAGTTTTATTTATGTATATAGTACTATATGTTAATCACTTTTAATATAACACTATAAAACTTTCTATATTATCTTTGCAAAAGATAAAGGACTTGTAATAAAGATAGTCTCAGACAATGATTTGTAAGTAGTTATTTTTCTATAAAGTAAGCTCTAATTTATTGTATGAATAATTTCTTTAGGTGGTGTCCTTAGTACTTTACTACCCCACCTAGTGTTATTGGGTAAGACAATAAATTTGATTATTATTCTCTAAAATACCTATTGAAAGCTGTATAAATCCTATGGGCTTTATTGTTTTGAGATTATAGGAATGAATTCTCAGTCAGTATAAAAAATAATTAGTAAATTAAAATGTAAACAAAAGTAATAGGTGGTATCAATGAAATTGGGGTAGAACACTCTAAGTAGTTCTTCTTTAATCAAGCCATCTATTACTTTTGTTTTTAGGTGTATGAATGCTTTCTATAATTTTTATAGTATATAAAATTAATCATACGATTCCCCCGTGATCTTGGTTTACAAACAAAGGTAATATCTATAAACCCCCTCAACTATCTCTAAAGAGCTTTAAAATAACAAAAAAAGATAATTTATTTCAAAAACACTTGACAAACATATCTTTATATGTTAATGTGTATTATACGATATTGATATTAGTAAATAAACATTGGAGAACAAAATGAATAAAAATCTAAAAATAGCCTTAATACTATTAAGCACTATAGCCCTAAGTATACTAGGCGTAAGACAGTGCGTAAACGAATACGGCGACCTATCTAGTGTATCCTACAAAGTCGTAGGCATGAGTAATGACAGTGATAGATCCAGTCAAGATCATATCATCTATCAGCTAGACGATGAGGGCGACTACATACGACTAAAGGGTAAAAAAATATTCCGAGATCCTCAGGATATCGCTAAAGACTACTATGTCTATATCACTAACTCCTATTTTAGTAATATGCACCCATTTTGTCGTTCAGAAAATAATAGTAGTGATTTCTCTATGGATATGGGAATACCTAGCATGATAGGAGATCGATATTTAGAACCCCAATTTTTTGTTTTAGATGGGAGATCATATCAAGGGACTACATTGGTAGCAGGAGTAATAGAAGAGATAGAGGAGGATATGCAGTTTGATACCATGATAAACATCTTAGAAATACAGATAGATGAGATATGGAAAAAAATGTATCCTGAGGACAGTGTATTATTAGATAAAATCAAATCGGATATACCTAATCTTATCACGACTTACACCAATATAGATAATCATTTGGAAAAAGAACAAGATAAGGATTATGAGATAAGATTCGGACAATTTTATAATTTATATAGTACTGGATATATTAGTCCAACAACAGGTAAACAGTTCTATAATTTAAAATTAGCGAGAAGACATATAAATTTATAGTATTTTACACAAGAAAGAGTGTGTATATACATAAGGGAGAATAAAATGAATACTACTGATACTTCAGATAAAAGCAAATTAAACATTATTAATAGAGAATCTTCATCAACAAGATCTCAAATAGAGAGTCCAAAAGACAGAGCTAAAATAGAAAAAGCGATAGCATTTTATGAGCGTAAAAAACAATTTCTACTCATACAAGGGACTACAGGCATGGTGGGAGTAATCGCTAATGCAGCTACTGCTGTTAGTATGCCACTTTCAGCTGGATTATTAATAGCGAATGTCACTACTGAACTATTAAAAGCAGATCTAACAGGAGATGCATCCGCCGAGTTACTAGTAGAAATAATTAAAAAAAATATAATAAAAAAAACATCACCAGCTTTCCTAAAAGTCTTATTAAATTTTGCACCAGACATGATTAAATACGGAAGAGTGATTGTTGAAGCACACGAAGACGCTAAAAAAATTAAATCATTAGAACAAGCTTTGAGTACAGGTGACTTCTCTCAAGTAGAAAATCTACCAGAGATCTCTAAAGAAGATGAAAAATACTATTTTTCTGGAGAATCCTTGTTGAATTCATTCAGTAATGATGTTGATCTTTTCGCCGTTTTCAATCTGCTAGAGGCTGGAATTGATAGAGGTGGAGATGTTTGGGATTGGGGAAAGAACCAACTAGATAAATGGTCTGCCGATCAAGCCCAAAAAGAATTAGAAGAAGCCAAAGCTAAAGCAGATGCAGAAGCAGAAGCTGAACGCCTCCAAAAGATCGCAGATGCAGAAGCCAAAGCTAAAGCAGATGCAAAAGCTGAAGTTATCATAACAGATGATCTCAAAACACTAAAAGAAGAAGAAACTAGTATTAATTCACAAATTAAACTCCTCGAAGAGCAAAAAGTAAGAGGTTACATGAGTTCTGACGGTAAACTTCACACTGGAGTACTAACTAAAGATGACGAAGATAAACTCAAAAAGCTTCGTGAAAGATTAAAATCTAACCTCAAAAAACAACTAGTAATAGAAGTGGAAAATACAATTGCTCAAGTAGAATATTATCCTTATTTCTCACTAAATAATAAAGCAGATACCACCGTACCAACGGATACAGTAGTAAATAATACTGAGACCTCAGCACCTACCAGCCAACCGAGTCTAATAGGTAGTCTTGTGAATGGATTGAATAAAGTCAATCCTCTTGCTATCCTTAAAGCAAAAAAGGAACAAGCCTTAGAAAAGCAACGCCTTGCATATGCCAAGTCAATGAAAGAATATAAAGCACACATACAAAGATCAATAGACAGAGACCCATCAATGGAATATTTTTATAGTTCTAAATACCAAGAAGAAACCCAATTCATGTATGGCGGTGGAATATCTTGCTCAAATATAAATCCGTCAGAAGCCAATAATTTTAGTAGCCCTGTCGGTGGCTCATCAGTATCACCTTTTAGCTCACTTTCAAATGAAATTGAACCCTTTAAAATACCGCCATTTCTTACCATTGATGACATTCTAAGAAATCCTAAAATCAAAGAATTTACTCAAAACATAGCTGGTAACGAAGCTCATAAGCAACTTTGCTCATACGATAGAGAGTTGCATGAAAGTTTTCAAGAAGAGTCCCCTCTAAGTCCTGAAGATAAAAGCACTATGGAAGATATGGCTGACTTAGTTACCTATATTAACCGAGTAGGTTCTGAAGTAGAACGAGCCAATGAACTTGAACAAGAGAGAAGAGCTGAAAATCCTGTAATGTGATACTCATTACGATATTATTAAGTTCTTACTCTAATCAAAAAAAGCTCATAGAGTTGTATTGACCAAATCTTACTAGCTAAGAGTCTTAAATATCACTATCTAATACCGTACCAACAAAATTTTATAAACTGCTATGAGCAATTACTATAAACATACTGTTGGTACAGTATTAAAACAAATATCTAGTACAAATCTTTTATTTAAAACTCAAAGAATTCTGGAATAATTTTTTGACATTCTTTACGAACAATTTCAATATCTTCTTTTGGAATGCCAATATAAGGCCATCGAAGATCATTCATAAACCCTCCCCAATTTCCAATACTTGCCATAAATTTGTCACAAGCATGGTTAGGATATTTTTTTTCTGTAATATAAGGAGTGATATATTGGTCTAAAAATAGTAACACTCTTTTTTCTAATTCTAATGCTTTATCCATATCAGATAAACATAATTCATACCATTTTTTAGTAGCTAAAGGATTTATTGTCGCAACATTTGAGTAAGAGCCATATGCTCCTTTTTTTATTCCAGAAGCTAAAAAATGTCCAGGAATGAATACAGATACTTTAGAAAACACATACTCCATACTTTGATACCAGTTATCATCTCCACCAGCGGTTTTTATTCCTATAATTTCTGGTATTTTAGAAATGAGATCTTCATAATCTTCTGGTTGAAGAATCACTTTCGCATGAGGTGGATTGTATAGAATAATCCCAATGCCATTTGCTACTTCTGCTATTTTTTTAAAAAAAGAAACTTGTGTCTGTCTATTTGGTGGAAACCAGTCAGGAAGAATAACTTGAATAGCTGAGGGATTTAATTTTGTTGCAAATTTTACTCTTTCTAGACTAATAATAGGACTCATGTGACTACATCCTATCTGAAAGGGCATATTTGCTGCATTACATTTATCAGCGAGTAAAGTAGATATTTTTTGATATTCTTTTTCTGTTTGGTTATAAAATTCTGTTGCGGTACCATTACTATAAATCCCATCAACTTTAGTATTGATATAATAATCAATTTGCTGAGAAAGTTTATTAAAATCAATACTTTTATCAGCATTGATATTTAATAATAATGTTGTCCAAACACCTTTGATATCTTTTGCTTTTAATGGTTTCATATATTCCTCCTATTTATTTTTGAATAAAACCTCATTCTCTAAAGGAGTTCCTTCAACAAGAAGATTTATTTGTTTAAGATAAACATTGATTTTTTTTAAATTTTCAGCATTTGATCCGCCACCAGTATGCTGGGTTAGATAGATATTATCACAATCCCATAGTTCTGATTTAGGGGGAAGAGGTTCTATTTTGGTAACATCCAAACAAGCTGTGAATGAAGGATCTGATTTAGCTTTGTTGATTAAATCATTCTCATTGACAACTTGTCCTCGTCCAGCATTAACAAAAATAAAATCTTTTTTTGTATGAGATAATAATTCTTGATCGATAATATCTATGGTTTCGGCAGTCGCAGGTACAGTAACAATAAGGATATCATGGTCTTTAATACTTTCTATAAGTCTTAATCTTTGTTGTTGTTTTTCAAGATAATCAAACACAGTCACTTGAGAACCGAATGTTGTTAGCAGTTTATGAACTTGTTTCCCAACACTTCCATAGCCAAAAAGAACTACCCTTGCTTCATTAAGTGTCTTTTTTTGAAAACGGATATTATCTTTGATCCAACATTTTTCTTTTTTTGCATCTTGTAATTCTGGAAGTTTACGATAAATATTTAAAATTCCAGCAATAATTTCTTCAGCTACAGGAATAGAGAAAAAATGTTGTAGATTATGAACTGAAATAGTATTAGTTTTCCATTGGTAATTATTAAAATTATCAGTTCCCACAGAATCTAATAAAACAGTTGTTAAATTAGGCATAAGCTCTATCCACTCCGTGTTAAAATTACCAATTGCAATAGCGCAATCTTTTGCCAAACTAAATTCATTTGTTCCATCGTTAAATTTTAATATAAAATTGTTCGGTAACTTTGATCTAAAATATTCTTGTTCTATAGTAGTAAGTACAGGATGAATATATACTTCTATATTTTTTTCTTTCATTTTTAACTCCAATTTTTATGGCTTTTTTCTAATTCTTGAACACCTGTAGCATAAGGAAAACAATTATAAGTAGCATTTTGACGGTAAGGAAATTCTTGTTCTATCTCTGAGGAAAGAGTACATGCTAAACCAATATCATCTTTCAGATAAAATTTTCCATCAATGATCCTAGAATCTAGCTGACACATAGTGTTTCTCAATTCAAAAAAGGGCATAGGATATTCAATCAAAGAACATCCTGTAGTAAATGCTGCAATATAATTAGCCATCATAGCTACAGCTCCACCCCATGAATGAACAATAGGCTGAACTTGATGTTTTTGAGCAAACAAACATACGTCAATAGTCTCAGAAATTCCTCCTAACACAGAGGCATCTGGCTGAACAATATTATAATAACCCTGTTTAATACGATAAAACAATTCTTCTTTCGTTGTAACGATTTCTCCACCTGCAACAAAAATACCTTCTTTTGAAGCTATTTTAGGTAATAACTCTAATTTATCTAAACCCAAGCATTCTTCAACAAAAACAAAAGAATCTCCTGTTTTTTTGTTGATAAGATCACAAAATTCAATAACTTGTTCTGGGCTTTGCCCTTCAATTACAAGGTTTTGAGTCATATCAACAGCCAAACGAATGCCCAGTTTTTTTGCAGCATTGATTGTCCAAATTGTTTTATCTATTTGATTTGACCTAGCTCTAATTTTGAAAATTTTAATACCGTGTTTATGTAGTTGTTCTAGCTCTTTTTTCATGTATTTTGGGTGTAGGGAATCTCCACCAGAACCATACATAGGAATAAATGGCAATTTTTTTCCTCCAAATAATTCTACAGCAGGAATTTCTCTCAATCGAGAAAGTGCATCTACTAGTGCTATTTCAATAGCTGAAATAGCATGCTGAGCAGCTCCTTGTAAAGACCAATAAGCGGTAATCGTTTTTGAGTTAGACAATATATGATCATATCCTTTATCAATATTTTCTCCAATAATAGAAGAACCTATTAGATCTATAATACTTCTAAATACCTCTGGGGCAAAAACACCTAAATACCCTTCACCCAAACCTTTAATACCGTTATCAAGAGTTATTTCAACCATTGAACAATGTCTATATTTGTTAGGAAGATGTAAGTAGTTCTCTGCATTTCCTTCACCACCATAAGGGGCACTTAAGATAACAGGACGTACATTTACTATAGTAGCCATATTTTTCTCCAGTAGTGATTTATACTAATACTTTAAATAAGCATTTTTTGATTGCACAAGCTCCAGAAGCAGATTGCAATGCTGGTTTATGAGCATCCTCTGGGTAAAAAATAACAAGGTCATTTTTGAATAAAGTTATTATAGAATTAGCTTGTCCTTCAAAACCACAAAAATCTTTTTCTTTGTCATAAGGAGCTAGGGGGGTTAAATCATGGACAAAAGATGCTTCTAGCAATTCTTCTCCATCTAGAACTAATTGTATATCAATATATTCTTTGTGAGATTCCCAAATGGTAGACTTTTTGGTTTGATATTCTTGAATCATATAAAAAAATTCAGGACAAACTTCATAGCAACCAGCTTCTTGAGTTATAAATTCATCTTTATGTTGTATCAAATAAGCTACAGCTTTTTGCATATTTCCTGTATAATATTTTTCTTTAAGATAGATTAAATTTGTTGTTATCATGATAAAATTCCTTTAAATATTAATTAAGAGGTATTAGACAACTAGTACCTCTTAATTATATAATTGTAATTAATTAAATGTTATTTTTTTTCATAACACTACTATAAGTGAGCCCTTCTATATTTTCTTTATTAGGAGCCTTTAGAAAGAAAGATGCTACATATGCTGGAACAATACAAGATATTAAAGTAACTAAAGATAGTAAAATTTCGAAGATAGCGGGTTTTGTGTACCCTGGTATTAAAGTTGAGAGAACTTTCATAGGATCACCAACATAGATAGAAGCTAGGATAGAAGTAATAAATCCAATCCAAGCAGCTTTGTTATTAACTCTATCACAAAAAATACCTAGTAAGAATACCCCAGCAACAGGTCCCCCTAACAATCCAACAATAGCTTGCCAATACAAGAACATATCTCCTTGACCTTGAATAATAAACTGAATAGCTATTAAAGAAGATATTAATCCAACTAACCAACTGGAAATTTTTCCTATTTTCAATTTCATTTCATCAGTGAGAGATTTATTAAAAACTCCATAAAAATCTAAAGTAATACAAGTAGAGAGAGAGTTCAAACTAGAAGATACTGTTGATTGAGCTGCTGCAAAAACTGCTGCAATAATTAAACCGCCTAATCCTGGTGGAATATAATGAACAACAAAATAAGGTAAGAGTGCTGTACCTTTAATTATAGCAGGAGGAGCTCCGTTTACTTTGAAAAACACATATAATGCAGAACCCATTCCTATAAAGATAAAAGTACTTGTAAGAAGGAGTGGAGCATTCAAGAATAAACTTTTTTTAGCTTCTTCTTCAGAAGCAGTTACAGAATATCGTTGAATGATATCTTGAGATCCTATATAACTATAAATAGCGCCTAAAAATCCTCCAATAATCATCCCTACAAAAGTTGTTCCTGAAAGATTAAAGCCCCAACCATCTGCAGGTATCATAGTCCCGTCAGCAGTTAAAACCTCAAAAGCACTTTGCCCCTCAGGAACAGCACTAAATCCAAAATAGATAATTAAAAGAGCTCCTATTAATAGTACTATGGTTTGAATAGCATCAGACCATACAACAGCTTCAATTCCACCAACAGAGGTGTAGCTTACACAAAATAATGCTACAACAGCTGTTACTAGAATAGGATTAATTCCTGGCATAACTGCGTGAATAGCAATAATAGGTATGTATAATACTACAGCAATACGAATTACATGAAACAAAATAAAAGAAGCACTACTTACAAAACGAAAATTTCTATCAAATCGTTTTTCTAAATATTCATATCCTGTACCCACATTGATTCTTCTGAAAAAAGGTACAAAAACATAAGCACACCAAAATATCATAGCAATGATTCCAATAGGAGCCAATCCTCTAAAAACACCACCACTATAAATAGAAGCTGGAAGAGCTAAAAACGAAATAGAAGAAAGCATTGTAGCATAAATACTACAAGCAGTAACCCATGCTGGAATCCTTTGCCCTGCATGAAAATAATCTTCTGATGAGTTTACTCTTTTTGAGAAAAAATACCCAATACCCATCATAACCATAAAATAAATGGCGATAACGCCCCAATCTAAATAATTCCACATAATATACTCCTTTTTAAATACTGTCACCTATTTTACATACTTAGCAATAGTTGCATCAATCTTCTTGCTTAATACCTCAATATTTGACATATCTTTAGGGTCTACAGGTGGTAAAGGAAGTCTTCCTGTACCAATATTCATTCCTTTTAGCTTAAGCACAGCTTTAATAACAGAATACATATGCCCTGAAAAAGCAAATAAATCAAAAATAATACTATTAATATCTATTTGTAATTCTTGAGCGCGTTGAATATCTCCTTGTACAAATAACTCTTCTAATTTGAGGAATAATTCAGGCATAACTCCGTATGTACCACCTATTCCTCCATCAGCACCCATAATACGTCCACCGATATATTGTTCATCTGGTCCATTAAAGACAATCACTTCTTTATCTGCATACATCTTTTTAGTTATAATATCAAGGGAAGGCATAGAGGAATTTTTGACCCCTATAACTTGAGGTAATTTTAAAAGATTTTGATATACTGTTTTAGGAAGATTGTAATTAGTACACCCAGGAATATTATAAATGAAAAAATCGAGATCTGTTGCAAGGACTATTTCTTTCCAATAATCTTCTACTCCTTGATCTGAAAGAACAAAATAATAAGGGGGGATAGAAGAAAGAGCATCCACACCAATTCCTGCTGCATGTTTTGCTAGTACGACACTAGCTGCAGTGCTAGGAGCTCCAACATGAGCAATAATAGTCAACTTGTTTTTAGCAACTTTCATTACTTCTTCAAGCACAAATTTTCTTTCCTCTACAGTTTGATAAATACACTCTCCAGAACTTCCACCAATATAAAGCCCTTTAATTCCTTTATCAATAAAATATTGAACAAGTTTTTGTATTCTCTCAGAAGAAATTTGTCCTTGATCATCATAACAAGCATAAAATGCTGGAAATACACCTTTGTATTTATCTAAATTTTTCATCGTAACTCTCCTATATAATATTGTATTTTATACAATATTATTTTTGAAATTTTTGTTTTTGTTTTTGTTTTTTTCATTTTTGAATTATTATATTAATTATATAATAATATGACACATTGTCAATACTATATTCTAACAAATTATAATAATAAGTAAGTTGTTTTATTTTAAACACTTGTATGCGATTATTTTTGAAATTTTTGTTTTTTTTATTTTTATAACTAGTATCTTGACTAATTATTATTTTTGTTTTATAATAAATAAAAGCGTTATAAGGAGTAGTTATGGAATTTACCCCCCGACAACAATATATCCATACCATCCTAAAAACACAGCATACTTCTGTGGCAGTTAATGATCTATCTAATACATTAAAAGTAAGTGAAGCCAGTATTCGTACGGACTTAAGAATATTAGAAACAAATGGTCTTATTATCCGAACACCGGGAGGGGCTATATTAAAAGAAAATGGTATTATTAACAACACTAAAGAGACCATTAATACTCAACAGTATCAGGATATGATCAAACTCCTTCTCTCACATATTCCTAATGATTCTACCATAATTATTGATTTTTCTCCTATGGCAATTTCCTTATGTAAGGTTATGGTACGTACAATTAAACCTTGTACTGTTATTACTCATTCTTTTGATATTGCTATAATTTTACAAAATTCACCCTATATCAAACTTTATTTTTGTGGAGGAATGGTAAATCGTGAAAATTTTTATTGTGTGGGAGATATTGTTGTTCAAAATTATAGCTATTACCATGCAAGTATTGCCCTTCTTGGTATAGAGTATTTACACCTCAAAAAAGGACTAATGGAACAAGAGGAACATAGAAAAAAAATAAAATTAAAAATAATGGAACAAGCTCAGCAAGTATGGTTGTTGGCTGAATCAACAAGCTTCAATCAATCTGCTATGATTCGTGTCGCAGAATACAGTGAGATTGATGCCATCTACACAGATCAAAAATTACCAGAAGAATGGTATAAATTTGCTGATGTACAGAGATTTAATATATACAATCCAGAGTGATAAGGAGAAACTATTATGTATTTTGGAGGAATAGAAGCTGGAGGAACAAAATTTGTCTACGGAATTACCGATAAAAAAGGTAATCTTCTTGAAAAATTTACTTGTCCTACGATCACACCAAAAGAAACATTCACAGAAATAGTAGATTATTTCAAGGTGAAAGATATAAAAAGTTTAGGGATAGGATCTTTTGGACCTGTAGACCTAGATCCAAAATCTCCTACATACGGTTATATTACGAGCACCCCAAAACCTCATTGGGAAAATACTAATTTTGCAAATTATTTCCAAAAAGAATTGAACATCCCTGTTGCTTTTGATACAGATGTTAATGTAGCCGCCTTAGGAGAAATCACTTGGGGTACAGCAAAAGGGTTAGATAGCTGTTTGTATCTTACTATTGGAACAGGGATTGGTGGTGGAGCTATTGTTAATAATACTATTATTCATGGTCTTACTCACCCAGAAATGGGCCATATACAACTTCCTCAACATCCTGATGATAACTATGTAGGATTTTGTCCTTATCATAAAAATTGCTTTGAAGGACTTGCTTCTGGACCAGCATTAGCTAATAGATGGCATATGAAAGCTTATAAGTTGCCTTCTGATCATAAAGCATGGTAAATAGAAGCTTACTATATTGCTCAAGCCTTAATTAATTACATTTACATACTTTCTCCCAAAAAGATCATTTTAGGAGGCGGAGTTATGAAACAAGCTCAGCTTTTTCCCTTGATCCATGCCGAAGTACAAAAACTCTCAAATGGATATATCAAGCATTCCCTACTAGAAGATAATATAGCAGATTATATTGTTCCTCCACTATTAGGAGACAATGCTGGTATAATGGGCGCTATTGCTTTGGGAATGAAATATAATATTTCATAATTGTAGGATAATATGTTACTGTATTAAAATAAACATATTTCAGATATTTACTCATTTTCTATACCTAGATTCGTAATATAGTACTATTTCTTTCTTATTTTCCTTAATATTATATTTTTTATTTAGAATACAAGAGCTTTAATACCATAAAAAATAAAGCCACTACTGATAATGATTTTGATATAACGAAATTTTCTATGGAATTTCAAAATATATATTATGATATAATGCAACCAATTTACAGAAAATTAAACAAAAATAATAAAGGTTATAGGTATGATGATATTCGAGAAATAGAAAATCAAATAGCAGTTAAATTATTAAGAGCTCAAGATGTTACGTTGATATTATCACTTGACTTGAATACATCATCTTTTCTATTAAATACTTCTTTAATGAAGTATTTAATAGAAAAGATGATTCATACCCTACTGTTGATTTTTCTAAATATGAATCTGAAGCGTGGATGAAAGATGAATATTGGAGTAATAATTGATAATACCTAAAAGCTCATCCTAGTGGTGGGGCTTTTTACTTTGCTAACTTAAATATAGTAAATACTTAAAG
>CAMQSH010000005.1 GCA_947036575.1 uncultured Brevinema sp.
ATCTTATGAGTACTGTTATTATTTTGATACTAGCTTGGTCTATAGCCGGTATCATTAAAGAAATAGGTACTAGCGCTTATCTTATTACTATATTACAAGATACCATTCCAGCAGTTATTATCCCAACGATCACCTTTATTCTAGCAAGTATTATGGCATTTTCTACAGGTACTTCTTATGGTACAATGGGAATTTTAATGCCTTTAGCAGTACCTCTAGCTGCTACTCTTTCCGGAGATGTAAATAGTGCTATAACTACTATTACCGCAGGTACAGTGCTAACAGGTGCTATTGTCGGAGATCATTGTTCTCCTATTTCTGACACCACTGTCTTATCTGCTGGTGGAGCAGGTTGTCCTCTTCTTGATCATGTTAACACTCAATTACCTTATACTATTGTAGTTACAGTAGTTTCTATTGTTTGTGGTTATTTATTAATTGCTATGGGTATACCTATTATTGTAAGCTATCTTTTAGGATTTATTACAATGATAGCTGTTGTATTTTTCATAGGAAAACACCCCGATACAGAACCAATAAAAGATTAAATTTAATCCATTTCAAAACCCCTTCTTATTTACGGAAGGGGTTTTTTTATGATATAATAATTGATAGGCTTAGATTTTTGTGTTATATTATTATAGAAAACTAAATCATTAGAGGGACTATGAAAAAAATAAATGTTTCAAAACCAATATTTGGTGACGAGTGGGTAACTTCTACTGAATACATATTGCCAGATGGTACAAAGACTAATAACAAGCCAGAATCTATGACTCAATTATTTAATAATAAGCTTGTCTACAAAGATGATCCTAGAATTATTCTTCGTGGTAAGCTCGATTCTTTTCAAGCAGAATTAATTTTATATATTTTTCAATGTCGTACTCAATATCAAGTATCCCCAGATTTATTAACTCAATTACGAGAATTATTAGTGTATTCCCGTGATATTCTCAAGCATGAAGTCCTAAATACAGCCCTGCCAGCACAAACGCTACTAACTTGGACTTATGATGAAATTAGGCAACGTTCTCATAATCCTTTAGCATATTATCAATTAGAACAAATGGTTTTGATTGATGATAGTTTTCAAACTGTAGTGATTTTGTTAAATATTCTGAGAGCAAAAATCAGAGAGATAGAATTAGTTGCTGTACAAGCATTCAAAAACGATATTCAAGACCGTCATCAAAGTCTCATCACTGGACTCAATAGAATGAGCTCTTGTTTTCATATTTTGATGTATCAAGAGATGGCTTTTTTCTTCTCTCAAGAATCCTAAGAATTTATTTTCCTATACAAAATTGAGAAAATATCCTATCTAAAATAGCATCGTCTGTGGTTCTACCGACAATCTCCTCTAAAGATATTCTTGCTTTACGTATATGTGAAGCAGTGAATTCTTCAGATTCTTGGTTTAGGATACATTCTTTTGCTAATTCCAAATGAGTTTTACTTTGATTGAGAAGATTTTCTTGTCTGATATTTGCCACTAAGGTATCACTCTCAGGATCAACTCCACCAGAAAAATAAAATCGAGAAATTTCATCAAAAATTAATTCCGTTCCTTTATTATCTTTAGCAGATACTTTGATAATAGAAAATTCATCATCAAGATGAAGTTCCTGAGTTAAGTCATCTTTATTAAAAACTCTCACAACACTTTTATTACTATCTTTTAAAATTTGTATAATATTATGATCTTCTTCTTGAACAGACATTGATCCGTCCAGCACATGAATCACCAAATCTGCATTTTGGATTGCTTCCAAAGATCGTCTTGTTCCTTCTTTTTCTATAAGATCTTCTGTTTCTCTCAAACCAGCCGTGTCAAAAAATCGTATCAATAAACCTCGTGCCGAAACCCTATGCTCAATCACATCTCTTGTCGTTCCTGCAATATCACTCACGATCACTCTATTCTCATCCACCAAAGCATTTAGTAAAGAAGACTTCCCAACATTAGGACGTCCTACTAAAGCAACTTTCACACCGTCTGTACTCATTTTACCGACTTTAGCACCAAATAACATGTGATTTACTTGAGTGAGTAACAAATCTATTCTCTTCAAAAATTGACTAGAAACATCTTCTATATCGACTTCCTCTTCAGCATGGTCGATAGCCACTTCTAATAATGCTAATAAATCTAATGTATCTTTATGGAGGATATCAATTTTTTTTGTTAATTTTCCCTCTAGCCGACCTATCGCTTGAGCATGAGCAAATTTTGTCTGAGATTCTGTAAGATCACGGATCGCCTCTGCTTGAGTAAGATCTATCTTTCCATTAAGAAAAGCTCTCATACTAAATTCACCAGGATCAGCAACAGAAATGCCGATAGTACCAAGTAATCTCATCACTTCATTAACGACATAGGGGCTACCATGTGTCCAAATTTCAAGAGATTCCTCTCCCGTAAAAGATGTTCCATGATGAAAAACTCCTATCATCACTTCATCGATAATAGTTTTTGTTTTGGGATCAAATAATTTACCATAGGCGATTTCATGAGAATTTTTTGAGCTTAGTAATTTGGATGATTTGAATAATTTTTCTACTGTTTCTATACTCTTAACACCAGAAACTCTGATCATAGCAACACCAGCAACACCTGGAGCAGTTGCAGGAGCTGCTATTATTTTGTTATCTATCATTTATTGTTTACCTTTCTATCAAAATACCCACCTTAGTAACTAAGATGGGTATTGATTATTTTATAATATTTTTTTAGTAACTAATTTTTTTTGTAGTACCTTTGTCAGAGTTAATAACTTCTTGTTCCATTATAGAGAATATATTTTGTACTGTCCAGTATAAAACAAGTCCTGAAGGCATATTCCAGAATAAAAATAAGAAAATTAACGGCATAAAATAACTTTGTGTTTGCATTTGTTTTTGCATATCATTTTGAGCTGTACCCATTCTACCTTGTTGACGAACAACAGTAACTAATTGTAATGCTGTCATGATTAATGGAAGAAGATTAAAACTAAATGTTCCTATCATAAAAAGTGAATCAGGCGTTGTGAGATCAGAAATCCATAAAAAGCCAGCTCCTCTTAATTCAACAGAACGAGAGAGCACTCTAAACAAAGCAAAAAACACAGGAATCTGTAATAAAAGTGGTAAACACCCACCCAAAGGATTTGCTTTTTCAGATTTGTATAGTTCCATTGTTTTGACTTGCAATGCTTGTGGATCATGTCCCCATTTTTCTTGAAGTTTATTTAATTTTGGTTGAAGATCTTTCATCTTTTTCATAGAGATTGCAGATTTGATAGAAAGAGGCATCAATAATAATTTTACCAAAATAGCAATAAGAATTAATGTTAATCCTGCACTTCCTGTTTTATCTACTAAAGTAGTCATCATCCAGGTAGTTCCATTTTCTATAGGTTTGAGCATCCAGTTAAAAACAAAAGGCCATGCAAATAATTTTTCATAGATAGCACCAACTATTTGTTCGTGGCGAGGTCCAACATAATAATCTAAATCATAAGTTAGTGATTGCTTTGGAGCAATATTAGTAGCTAAAACTTGAACACCTATATTTACACGAGATTTTGGACCAAATTCTAAACCGTGATAAACAACAACAGTATTATCAAATTGTGGGTGGACTATCGTTAAGAAAAAATTATCTGCTACTGTTGCCCATTGAACATCTGATAAGAAAACAGAAGGACTAGGACCACCAAACCAGCTACCACCATTAATATTGGCTTTTTCTAATTTTTCACCATTAAAATATTTGTATTCAGGGATATTACTATTATTTGTTGTTGCACGAGAAATATCAAATAAAGAAGAAAAAGTAAATGCTATTCCTTCAAAATCTAATTTAAGATCTGTTCCAGATGGATTTGAAAGAACGAGTTGTTCTTTGATTCTACCATTATCCAGAAGGACTAAAGTTCTTTGGATATTTACTCTTTGAGTACCTACCATCGCACTTGATGAAAGTACAAGAGTATTTTCTTTTTGAGAAACTTGATATACAGGTCTGTTACTATTTGTTGTCAATTCTGTATATGTTCCAATAACAAAATCTAAAGCACTCAATTGATTGCTTCTGTCTTGCATATCAATATCATTAGAAATCCTATTCCAAGAACCATTAATGTCTATTTTAGAAGTTCTACCACCTAAAGAAGAAATTGATAATTTTAGAGAATTATCAGGAGAAGATACTAGATATTCTTTTGTGTCTCCTGCTTTAGAATAGGTAACCTCTTGAGCAAAAACTTGTCCACTGATTAACATAAGTAATAGGGATAATTTTATAGAAATATTTTTAATAGACATATAGCCTCCGATTGTGTCAATATAAGTAATATCATACTATATTATATTGATATCGTCAAGGTTTTTTAAGAAAACAAGTTCAATTTATAAAAGAATTAACTCGTAATATTTTGACGAAAAAATAAAAAAAATGTATACTATAAGGATATTATATATTTTAAGGATTTCCCATGCTTACAAAATTTGTCATCGAAGGTGGTCATGCACTATCGGGAGCTGTTACTATTAGTGGAGCAAAAAATGCAGCCCTACCTATCTTGGCTGCGACTATTCTCACTAAAGAAACTATCACCCTACACAATGTCCCTGTTTTAGAAGACATCAGCACAATGTTTTCTTTATTAGAATCATTGGGTAAAAAAATTACTAGAAAAGACAACACTGTTATTATAGAAGAACCAAACTCTTTGGGCTATGAAGCACCTTATGAAATTGTTAACCGTATGAGAGCATCTATTGCTGTTATGGGGCCTTTAGTGGCACGTCTCGGTAAAGCTATTATTTCTATGCCTGGTGGCTGTAATTTAGGTCCCAGACCTATAGATCTTCACATCAAAGGAATAGAAGCTCTTTCTGCTACTTGTTGTACTACTCATGGTAATCTAGATGTTTCTGCTCCTGAACAAGGATTAATAGGAACCATAATGAATTTATCTTCCAAAAATGGAAGTTCTGTACTCGCTACAGAAAATATTCTTATGGCAGCCACCTTAAGCAAAGGTACTACTATAATCAATGGCGCAGCTAAAGAACCTGAAGTCGTAGATTTAGCTAAGTTATTAACAAAAATGGGTGCAAAAATCAGCGGTGCAGGTACAGAATCCATTACTATAGAAGGCGTTTCAACATTACACGGAGCAGAACATGCCGTTGTTGCTGATAGAATTGAAACAGGCACTTTTATTATTGCAGCAGCTATTACAGGTGGAGAAATTACTATTAATAATTGTGTTCCCGAACATTTAGAAGAAGCAATTCGTTTGTTTAGAGAAGCTGGGATTTCTATAGATATTATTGATGACAAAACTCTTTTCGTAAAAGCTGGATCTTCAAAAAAAGCTGTTGATTTTACAACTTTACCACACCCTCTATTTCCAACAGATTTACAATCACAATTTGTAGCATACCTAAGTCTTGCAGAAGGAAAAAGTATTATTACAGAAACTATTTATCCTGATCGTTTTATGCATGCTGCTGAATTAAATCGCATGGGTGCAAATATTACTGTAGATAATGGTATTGCAAAAATCATAGGAATAAAAGAACTTTCTAGTACTTCTGTGATGAGTTCAGATCTTAGAGGTGGTGCAGCCTTAGTATTAGCAGCATTGGCAACAAAAGGCACTAGTGAAGTGTTGCGTATTTATCATATCGATAGAGGCTATGACAAATTTGAAGAAAAATTGAAAAAATTAGGTGCTCATATTACTAGAACTAATTAATTTTCTCAAATAATATATTTTAAAAGTAGGTATTCTGTGAATTTTTCTACCAAGTTATTTCTCCGCTTATTATCATGGTCTCTTATTTTCGGTTTTGTTTCTGGAATTTTTGGAGTTGGTTTAGCACTAATTCAAGTTGCTGATTTTTATCTTCAAGAAGGTACTCAGCAAGTATCTGATACTTATACTTATAGAGTATTAAATAGTGAAGATAAATTATTAACAGATGAAATCATTACAGAATTACAAAATGTTGAAGGTATTGCCTTTGCAGATCCTTATTTAACTCCAACTAATAATATTGCTGGAAGTATTAATTATTTTGGGTTTTCTGCATCTTATCTTGTTCAAATACATGGAATTCCTAAAAGATTAGGTCAAAAAAAAGCTAAAAATAATTATCAAGCTTCTTGGGACTCTGCTGATTTATCTTCTATTCCTATCCTTCTTCCTCAACAAGCAATTACTTTATATAATAACCTTGCCCCTCAACGTTCTTGGCCAACCTTAGCAGAAGAATCTTTCTTAGGGTTACCTGGAGCATCTCTCTCTATTGGTGATAACAAAATAAATGCTGTTATTTCTGGTTTTGATGCTGATGAGTTTGGCACAATTATTAGTGTGCCCGCCCAAAAAATATATGCTATTCTTGAATCACTAGGTCTCAATCCTAATTACGATTATATCCTTATCGAAACAGTTCCTGGACTCACCAAATCTCAAGCCAGAGATTCTGCAAATAGAATAAAGGATCTTGGATTTGAACTTACTTCTGCAAAAGAAGAAACTTTTCAACAAGGGATTTTTATTCGTATCAAATATACCATTATTATTTTTGGATTCAGTATTCTTATAGCTTTTATATTTTTACTACATTACAATATTCGGCTACTTTTTGAACAGATTAGACAAAGAATTATATTATATAGAATTTGGGCTGTCAAAGATAAAATAGCTATAACATCTGGATTTTTTGCTCTAGTTTTTTCTATTATTACAGGAATTATTTCTTGGCTCATTTGTTTTTTTGCTGTTGTTCCTGCTCAAAAATATATTATCGATACCATCACAAGATTCGGATTTAATGCCCCTTCACTAAGAGATAGTGTTAGAATTTCTTTAGAAACAGGAGCTCTCAGCACTTTTTTATTTTTAAGTATTACCTTACTAACTATTATTCACTTTTTCGTGGCTACACCTAAAGCGAACTATATTAAAAAATTTTAATCTCCCCCTCTACTTACCCTTTTCTATTTTTATTTTTTATTTTTTTTTCTAAATCGTTAAAGTTTTCCCAGATTTTCCGAAAAGTTTGTAAGTCTTATAAAAAATAGCGTAAATTAAGGAGAATCTCATGAAACATAAATTATTAATTTTAATGAGTTTTATTATACCTGCAAATATATTTGGACAAGGAGTTGTTGATCATGTTTTTATTGACTTCAATACTTTTGAAGAACAGATTCAAGAAGTATATCCTACTCCAAATAACCAACTATTATCAGTTGATGGTCAAGCCATTGCAGAAATTGGATCAGAATTATTCATGTTGGATAATTGGCTTGTAGCTCTTACTAATTCCTCTGGAGAAAATATGATTTCTCAAAGGGATTCTTATAGTAAAAAAGTCACTAGCCCAGAGCGTGGAACCGTTCTTGGTGTTCGTGTTAAGTTTCCAGAATGGCCTTATGCTGGTGAAGCATTAATCAAACCAAAATTTCCTATTCTACCTTTCACTAAAGATGGTGCTTATGCTAGTATCAATAATGGTGTAGTAACAAATGTAGGTTCTATCAAAGAATTTTCTATGTGGGCAAATGGTAGAAACTTTCCTTTTACTGTAGGTGTTCGTCTTGCAGATATTAAAGGTGTAATCAAAGAATTTGGTTTAGGTTCTTTATTATACGTCGGTTGGAGAAGACTAGTCTATAGCAATCCTTTTTTCTCTGAGAGAGTTTTCAATAATATCACACCAAATAGTAGAATTTATCCTAGTGAAATTCCATTATTACGTTTTGAACAAATCTCTATTTATAGACCTGGCAATCAAGCTGGTGGAGAATTTGTAGGCTATTTTGGTAATATAAATGTTTCTTATACACCATATTTAGCAGATATGCCTATAGATATTAATGACGAAGAAACATGGGGTATTATCCAACAACAACAACAAGAAAGAGCTACACTTATTAACTCAACACTTTATGATGAGATACTCAACTATGAATACGCAAAACAACGTATTCAAGCTAATGATGATGATGCAGCAAATGCTGATGATGCAAATGTCGCTGATGCTGCCGCTGCTCAATAAAAAACATAAAAAAATAGATACCGTCACACGAAACAGGGACGTGATCGTATGGTGGTCAGAAGAGAAATTATAAATATAAATTCTTCTACGCTACAAAGACTAAGGCACAGTGGTTATGTATAATCACTGTGCCTTGTTTTTTAAGTATTTGATCCCCATCATTTCACTTGATTTTAGAATAAAAACATATTACCCTATCCCTAGACAATTATTTATTTTACGAGATTATAATAAGTACAAAAGAGGTATTATGTTAGTACAATTATTTAAAACTTTTTTAACCATAGGATTAACAGCTTTTGGCGGACCTATCGTACACATTGCTATGGTCGAACAAGAAGTTGTTAGCAAACAAAAATTAATCCCCAAAGATCAATTCCTAAATTATATAGGCATGGTTAATCTTATTCCTGGACCAAACTCCACTCAATTAATTATGCTTTGTGGATTAAAACTAAAAGGCATCTCTGGAATGCTAGTCTCTGGATTTGCATTTATTTTTCCAGCAGTATTAATCACTCTTATTTTGGCTATTATCTATCAAAAATCAGCTACTATTAGTTTTTTAATTCCTATTTTTAGCTATCTCAAATATGGAGTTTTTCCTATTATTTTATTTTCTTTAATAAAATTCACCAGATCAGCTTCCAAAGATTACTCTTTAACAACTGTTTTAGTAGTATCAGCAATCATCAATTTTATCTTTAACAATGAAATTTTAGTTATTTTTGTTATGGGATTTATAGGGTTTTTTACTAAGATTTTATATCAAAATCATAAAAACAAACTCAATGCCATCGATATTATCTTACTTTCTACTATATTCTATAAATTTTTAACAATTGGTTTTACTTTGTTTGGTGGGGGATTTTTGTTGATTGCCTATGTGAGAGATCAATTTACTCATCTATTAAGTAATGAACAAATATTAGATGCTATTGCCTTCGGACAGTTTACCCCAGGCCCTATATTGACTAGTGTTACTTTTATGGGCTATCAAATGGCTGGGATTTTAGGAGCTCTTGTAGCTACCTTAGGGATTTTTATACCTTCTATTATTCTTATTCCTCTTTTAGATAAGATCTTTCTATCACAAAAAAATCCTAAAATATCCCTCTTTCTTGATAATATTAATGCCTCTAGTATAGGAGTAATGTGTGCTATTACGATAAAAATAGCCTTAGAATTGGGGGCTAATTTTTATGGTCTTCCTCTGATTTTCATCAACAGTTTTTTACTTTATAAAAAAACACCATCTTTATATCTTATTATTTTATCTATGATTTATGGCTATGGGATATTTTTTATTCATATTTAAAATATTTATTAAAGACAAGAAATACTATAATTAAAGAAATAGCATTGATAGACCAAAGCTCTTGAATACTAAAAAAATTGAAAAATTGTGAAGTTAATAATAAAAAAACACACGACAGAATCCTTGTAGTAGTTCCATTCATTGAAAGCACTGTAGATTTATAAGATTTTTCATATAGTATAAGATTACTAATTTTAGCAATTTCAATAAACATCATTCCTCGACCAAATTGGCTTATTAAAAATAATACTAATAAGATTGTTTTATTTTCTAATATTCCTATGAGTAATAAAGGTGTAATATATAAAGCAAAACTAATATTTAACGTCTTCCTAACATTTTTATCAAAAAAATATTTTAAGAGTTTAGATCCACCAATACTAAAAATCATCATAAAAGAAAAAAGATAAGATAAGTTAATATCTTGAAATAAGATTGCCCAATAGCTATAAACAATCTGTGAGCTAGCTATAAACAATCTGTGAGCTAGCTATAAAAAATCCTGATAATAGAAAAAATAAAAATAGTTGTTTTTGTTTTAAGATATCAATACAAATTTTCAGATTAAAATCTTTATATTCTGGTGTATGACTATCGGGGATTTTATAAAAAAATGTTGCTAAATATAGTAATAGCATTCCTAAAGCTGGAATAACAAATAAAATTTTAGGATCCCAAGAAAATAAAAACGCACCTATATTACCACCAAATAATGTAAAAGTTTGAACAGCAATACCATATCGAGCAAAAAACATTGCAGGATTCAAATGTATTTGTTTTTGTTCTAATTTTGAATTTAAATCACCTATAATTGTTCCTGAGTTCAAAGCAAAAGAAACACCATAGAGAAATTCACCTAAAACAATCCACTGAAATGTTCCTAAGGAAATTAGTAAAAAACTAAGACCAAAGGTAAAAATAGAATATTTAAAAATACGTAATCGACCAAATCGATCGGCTAAATATCCTGCTGGTAATTCAATAATAAACCACGCTAATAACTGGATAGCTTTTACAAAAGATATTTGTTCGTAAGTAAATCCTATATGTAAATAGTAAGGAGAAAAACTTGCCATAGAAAAGGTTCTGAAAAATTCTAAACCAATTCCAAACACAAAATAAAATGTAATAATTTTTTTACTCATATTTACTCCCTTTATTTGTTATTTAATTATTACAACCTATATTTTACCATATATACATACATATACAAGTAAGCACTCAAAAAAACTTTTTTAATGATCAATTAATTATATATAAAGAATTTACTAAATCAATTACTTTTAGCAGATTATCAATTTTTATCATAAAATAGTTTTTTAGATTCTAACATTGTATAATTATAATAAATACCTTATAATGTAATGTATAAAAACAAAAGAGGTTTTATGTTTCCATTTCCTATTACAACTAGACAATGCTATTTTATTTTATTATTTTCTACTTTTAGTATCTTTGGATGGTTTTTATTTGCTAATATTGGGGGACTTTATAGAGATCCTAGAGGTGATCTGGAAATCTACATTAAGATAGCTCAAGCCTTAGAACAAAATACACTATATCAACAATCTGTAGATACTAAAAACACAGGGTTTTTATTCTTTTTCTATTTTTTTTATAAAACATATACTTTTTTTAATACAGATCTTTCTAATATATTGATATGGAATCACAGCTTTTTATTTTTATTATATTTTGCAAGCTCTTTGTTTATTTTTCATATTATGAATAATCTAACAGATTCCAAAAAATGGTCATTACTAACAGCTATTATTTATTTATTATATATCTCCATCTTAGAACATTCCTATATTATCAATCAACCCCAAATCGCTCTCCTCATCATTTTGTATTTATTATTAAAAATATCTGATACTGCTTTTGTATATAACTATAAAGATTATTTTTATTTGGGTTTGTTATTAGGATTTTCTTTTATATTTTGTACACCTTTTTTTCCTGTTATACTATTTATTCCCATTATTAGTTATATTCAAGAGAAAAATCTTCAATCTTGGTTTATGAATTGTAGTATTGCAGGACTAGGATTTTTTATAGCACTATTGCCATTTTTTATTTATTTTTTAACAAATAATGCTCTATCAGATTGGTGGTATTGGAATTTTGAATTTTTAACTGTTAAAGGTGAATTTGGCACTGATTTTGGAATTCCTTTTTTAAAAAACATCATTGGTATGTTTTTTACTTTAGGATATTATCCTCAAGCTATCTTAAATTTTATAATCACTCTATTTTCTTTTGGGGCTTGGGGATATGTTATTCTACAAATAATTACTAAAAAATCTGTTCTTCCAAAATCTCTCCGTAGTATTCTAATTATTTCTTTTTTAACATGTCTGACTAGATTAATGTTAGAAAAATATCATTCTTCTTATAATATATATTATATTCCTTTTTTAATTATTTGCCCTTCTTTATTTTTATTTTACTACAAAGATATTTTTTCTAAAAGAATAATATATATTGTTAGTCTTTTTATTATTTGTTGGGGTGTCTTTACTCTAAAACTACCCGCTAGTTTTAATCAACAAGACGGCTCTTACTCTTATGACAGTAAGACATTAGCCATTGTAAAAAACAATCCTGACAAAAGACCAACTTACATTAGTAGTGTTGGTGAAACTAGTTATAGTTTTAATACTCAATGGAAATCATTAGCTTATAATTTTTATTTATCCAGTTTACGCTTCCTAAATCAAGATCCAGAAGTTGTACTTGGTTCTCCACAAAATAGCGATTATTTAGAACTACTATCAACTCCTAATAAGTATGAGCAACAATTATTAGAAAAACATCCTTTAGATCTTAATATTTTAGAAAAAGAATATACCAAAGTTTCTCCTATGATGTATATCAAAAATGATAGCCTTGACTCATGGGATTTAGATACTTCCAATATACCCTACTCTGCTCCATTCAAAGAATCACTACCTTTCTTTCAAAAAAGATTGAAGTTATCTGACAATATAAAAATATTTATTAAAAGCCACCTTAATTAGGGTGGTTTTTTAACAAAGAAATAAGACCTGATAGTTGAGAAATCGTGATAAATACCTTATAATGTAGTGTATAAAAACAAAAGAGGTTGAAATGAAATTTTATAATTCCTTAACTAAAAACTTAGAAATATTTCCTAAAAAAGATTCTGTCAATATTTATTCTTGTGGTCCTACCGTTTATGATTTTGCCCATATTGGTAATTTACGTACTTTTTTATTTGAAGATCTATTAATTCGTACTCTAAAAGATGATGGTTATCAAGTTACTCATACAAGAAACATTACAGATATTGATGACAAAACAATACAATCTGCCCAAGAGCAAAAAATTCCTCTTTTAGAATTTACTAGTAAATATACAGAAGAATTTTTTAATGATTTAAAAAATCTAAATTTTGATCAGAGTTCTACTACTTATTTGAAAGCCACTGATTACATCGCTCCTATGATAGTTATGATTCAAGAGTTAATAGACAAAAATCATGCCTACGAAACAGAAGATGGTGTTTATTTCAAAACATCTTCTTTTAATCATTATGGTGATTTTGCTGGATTAAATTTAGAAAATATTCAGCAAGGTGCTTCGGGAAGTAATTCTGATTTTACCAAAGAAGATTTTGGTGATTTTGTTTTATGGAAAAAACATAAAGAAAGTGATGGAGATGTTTATTGGGAAAGTACTTGGGGTAAGGGTAGACCTGGTTGGCATACGGAGTGTGCTGCAATGGTAAATCATCAATACCCTGAAGGATTAGATATCCATACTGGTGGAATCGATCTTTTATTTCCCCACCATACCAATGAAAAAGCTCATTGTGAATGCTTATCCTCAAAACCTATGGCAAAATTTTGGTTACACGCAACACATTTATTAGTAGATAACAAAAAAATGAGTAAAAGCCTTGGAAATTTTTATACAGTTCGAGATCTCATTGATAAAGGATTTGATTACAAAACCATACGTTTTTACCTTCAAACAGAAGCTCATTATCGTACACCTTTAAACTTCACCATAGAAGGGCTAAAAGGGGCTGAATCTGCTCTCAAAAGAGTAAATAATTTCATTTGTGAAATCATAGAAAAATTAACGACTACCCCTAATTATCAATTAAAAGAAAATTTTGATACCTACTTAAATGATTTATTAAAAGAAAATGCCTATACTTACTCAGATGATTCCTTAAAAGAAAATTTTAATAAACACCTACATGATGACTTGAATATTCCAGGAGCTATGGGAGAAATTTTCACAACTATTAACAACTTTTATAAAGGTATTGCTATTGATATAGAAAATACCTTTAAAGATCTCGAAAGAATTAACCATATTTTAGACGTTTTTGATTTTCCTCACGAAAACATTCTCAATGACACTACTCAAAAATTATATGATCTTCGTATTATAGCTAGACAAGAAAAAAATTGGAGTGAATCCGATAGACTTCGTGATGAATTATTAAGCCATGGAATAGAAATAAGAGATAGTAAAGATGGCGTAAGTATCAGGAAAATATAAATGCAATCCATTTTATTATTATTTATATTAGGATTTGGCATTATTTTATCTTTATTTTTTAATATTCCAAGTTCTAACTCTTTATCTATTAATAAAATAATTTCTCTTTCTCCTTCACACACCCAAACACTAGATTATCTAGGTCTAGGTGATAAAATTATTGCCGTGTCTAGTTTTGACAATGATCCTAATTATAAAAATAGAAGTAAAATTGCTGGGGGATTGTATTTTGATGAAGAAAAATTGCTCACCCTTTATCCTGATTTAGTAACTATTGGCGATATTCAAAAAAATAGTGCAAGCGTTGAATTTTTAGAATCTAAAGGTATAAAAACACTCACTATTAAAACAAGTTCTTTTCAAGATATTTATCAATCTATACTTGATTTACAAGAATTATTTCCACAAAACATTTCCGATACTACAATATCTAATTACTTACAAGAATGGTTAAACATTCAACAAACACCTATTACCAATCGTCGTTCTGCTTTAATTGTATTGTCTGTAGATCCTGTGTATTCTATCTCTACAAATAATTATCTTAATGAATTATATACTTATAGTGGCTGGGATAATATTGTTCAAACTACTGTCCCCTATCCTATCTTTAATGAAGAACAATTACGCTCTTTACCTAGGATAGATGATTTAATTATTTCTGCTTTTTTAACAAATGAGCTAAAAAATATTAGTAATATTCAAAAACAAATCAATGCAAAAAATATTGTTATTATTTCAAATACTTCTATTAGTTTACCCTCTCCTTATCTTTTGAGCATAATAAAAGAGCTTCGTATAATACAAAGCTCTTTGACTAATTAATGATTTTGAACCCTATCACTAAAAATTTTTATTGATTCCCCAATTTTATCATATTTTTCTTCCATAAGATCTGCTTTGGAAAACAAAGCCCCCTTGAGAGCTACAGCTTTTGCTCCATAACGTAGAAACTCTAATGCAGAAGAAATAGTTAGGCCACCTGTAAGAATAAAATTAGCATTTGGTAAATACTCTAAAATAGAGACAATAGATTTATAATGCAATTGTGATGCTGGAAAAATTTGCACAAGATCAGATTGCGTTTTGTGCGCATCATAAATTTCTGTAGGAGTAAATCCTGAAATAATTGCAGGCACATCATATTTAGCAGCTGTAGAAGGTAAATCTTTAGCAAGTACAGAACTTGTAACAAATTGCGCTCCTTTTTTGATTGCTATTTCTGCATCCTGTGAAGAATAGAAAAATCCAGCTCCTATTTTGATTTCAGGATACTTCTTGGTTAGAGTACCAATCACACCAGCTTGCTCTAGCTGTTGAGGATTTTTGAAGTTTACCTGTAAGATAGGAATATTCTGCTTTAACATCATTTCCACTAACGCTTCCGCATTCACTATTGATTCAAAATCAACAATAGGAAGAAATTTTAACGCTAAAATACGTTCTATTGACACATCCATAAAAACCTCATATAATATATATATAATATTATTACTTAAAAAGAATAATATTTCAAGGAATTAGGTAAAAAAATGAAAAAAAAAGTGCTTACCCCTGCAAAAGAGGCTCCAAAAATTGTTATGATATCAAACAACAAAAAAGCTGGTCATGACTATGAAATTTTAGAAAAGTATGAAGCTGGCATTGAACTCCGTGGAACAGAAATCAAATCACTGAGAGAAGGTAGGGTTAATTTAAAAGAATCTTACGTTTTAGCCCGTAATGGTATTGCTAAAATCATAGGAATGAATATTAGTGTTTACGATTTTGGAAATATTAACAATCATGTCCCTAAAAGAGAAAGACAACTACTTCTACATAAAAAAGAAATTCTAAAATTAGAACAACGTGCAACTCAAGAAGGTTTAACAATTATTCCTATTTCTATCTACCTCAAAGGGCGTTTAGCTAAAATGTCAATTGCTTTGTGTAAAGGTAAAAAACTTTATGATAAAAGATCTGTCTTACAAGCAAAAGATATCAATAGAGACATTCAACGTACTCTCAAAGCACATCGTTTATAAGATATTTAAGATGGTATTGCCAAATGATTTTTACATTCTTTACAGTTTGGGTCATTTGGTATAATTTTAATATGAGCACCAAAAGTCTGATGTATCAGATCCTCTGATATTTGTGAAGGACTTCCTAAATATTTCATTTCATTCATGAGAATTCCTATTTTATCTGATGCAGATACAATAGAGCTAATATCATGAGAAATAATCATTATTCCTACATTTTCTTGTTTTAATTCGGCTAATATTTTGTATATTTGATCTATAGAAGATACATCTAGAGCACTTGTAGGCTCGTCTAAAAAGAGTAATTTTGGTTTGCGAGCAATTGCTAATGCTAATAAAGCTCTTTGCCTCTGCCCACCTGATAAGCTTGTGAAAAACTCATTTTTTTTATCCAACAAATTAACTCTTATTAATGCATTTTCAACAATTTCTATTTCTTCATCTTTTAGGACAAAGCCCATTTTTGATGAAGAATAAATTTGTGCAACTACATCATATACTGTTAATGGGAGTAATAGATTAACATTATGATGCTGAGGAAGATAAGCTATATCACCTTTAAATTGTTGTATTGCCTTTTTAGGTGTTAAACCATTAATTAGGATAGAACCTTTATGAATAGCCTTAATTCCCAAAATAGATTTGAGAAGTGTGGTCTTACCAGAGCCATTCGGTCCAATAATAGCAAGCATTTCACCTTGATGTAGAGATAAAGAAACATTTTTAACAACAACATTTTTACTATAGGCAAGATCAAGATTATTAACTTCTAGTGTAAACATTCTAACCTCTATTTAATAATATTCATTAATATTTCTTGTCCTTTTTCTGGATCAATCTGGAGAAAATGAAATTTTTTCTTCTTTGATTTATCCCCAGAAATTAATCGGATAGATGTTTTAGGGCAAGAAAAACTTTTAGCAAGAATTTCTATTATTTTTTTATTTGCCTCTCCATCAACTGGTGGAGAGGTTATTTTTAACTTTAATCCTGATATTTCTTGAACAAATTTGTTACAAGAAGATCTAGGAACTACCGTTAATTCTAAAATAAAAGACATTTTATCCTATTATCATCAACAATAAACGAAGGACTAAAGTGTGTGCTATTTTGATTATTACCTCTACAGCTATTAAAAATATATACATATAAAAAGGTGAAAAATCCATAATACCAAAACGAATAGGCGGGAGAATTTTTAACAATCCATGATACACAGGATGAATTAGATTATCAACAAATTGTAAAATGATTATAGACCTATTAACAGGTAACCATGATGCTAAAATCCAAATGAAAAAAACAATATTATAAACCAAAACCATAAATTGTAAAAATCTAAATATTATTTCTACCAATTCAAATATCACTGTACTTTGCTCTGCAAGCATAAAAAACTCCTAAATTATTTAAATAAAACCGTACCCAATCTAATGATATCTGCCCCTTCTTGAATTGCCCATTCAAAATCACTACTCATACCCATAGACAACTTTAAAGATACTAATTCAGGATATTTTAGTATAACACAATCTCTTAAAGATCTCAAATCTGCAAAAGATTTTCTTACAAGATTTTCTTCTGTACTTAAAGCACCAATAGTCATCAATCCCTCGAAATGAATCTTAGGATTTTGTAATAATAATTCTACCATAGAAAATAATTCTTTTTCATTACGTAGTCCATGCTTACTATCTTCTAAAGAGGTATTATACTGCAAAAAAACTTTTTTATTGAGTCCTTGAGCATTAATTTTGTTAATCAATCTTTTTAATTGTTCTAATGATTCCACACTTTGTATCACATCAAAAAGTTCTAGAGCCTTATTTTCTTTATTACTTTGTAAAGAACCTATCAAATGTTTTTCAACAGTTCTATTACCCAACTCTAAAAATTTAACACTAGCTTCTTGTATTTTATTTTCACCTATCATTATTATCCCTTGATCTAACAAAGGAATAATATCTGAAATTGTTCTATTTTTGGTAACAGCAAGGATACTAATATTTTTATCTTTAGGAGTGATTTTATCAATTTTTTCTAAAATAGTCTGTAACACCGAGACCTCTAAAATGCATTTTTTAAATTTTCTTGTTTTTGATTTAAACTTTTTAATTCTTTAATTAACATTATAGAAGATACAATACCTATAATGAGGTAAGATACTGGAAAAGCCCAATAAGTACCTTGCAATCCCCACAATATATCAAAACTAACAAAAGCTATTATTACAGATATAGGATATAATAAAGAAAGCCAAAAAGATTCTTTTGCATGTCCCATTGCTTGTAATGATTCCGCAATACAAATAAAAATCCCCCAACCTATATAGGTATAAGCTTGAGGTATAGCTATTTCTCTACATATTCTTATAATATCAAGATCTGGAGTAAATATTGCATACACACTTGCTGGAGAATACCATAAGAAAATACAGGTTAATATAGAAATCACCAATCCTATACTAAAAGTTTTAAAGATAATCCTTTGTACCCTTTTATATAATTTTGCTCCATAATTCACCCCTATTAGAGGCTGAGATCCTATTCCTAAAGAAATATTAATCATGGACATAAGCATAATAAATCTATTAAAAATCCCAAAGGCAGATAAATAATTATCTCCATAAGGTTTTAAAATAATATTTGCTACTGAAAAAACACCCACAAATAAAATCAATCTCAATCCTGTTGGTGTTCCAACTTGTAAAATTTCTTTGAGAAGCGGTGTACTTATTTCGGATTTATTATGTAATAATAAATTAGTATTATACAATCTCATGATTCTTCTAACAGCAATAATAAATACAACACCTTGCCCTATTGCAGTAGCAAGTGCTGCCCCAGCAACTCCCCACCCAAAAGAAATTATAAATAATGCATCTAAAGCAATGTTTATAATAGCACCTATAATAGTAAGATAAGTAGCACTTATAGCTTGTCCTTTAGCACGAAATGCCCCTAAAAGCATATTATTAATAGGAAGAATAAATCCTGTCAACAAAATAATACTTCCATAATCACGAGCATAAGGCAATGATTCTTCTGAAGCTCCAATCAATGTTAAAAAAGAATCAAGATTCATTAAAATCGAAAAACTAATAATATTAGAAACAAAAAAAACACCCCAAAAACTATGAATCAAAGAACTCTTTGCTCTTTCTGGGTGTTGTGCTCCTAAAGCACGAGAAATTATAGAGGCATTTCCTACAGAAAATAAAACACCTATAGAAATATACATCAACTGTATTACATTAATCACAGATAAAGCTGCTAAAGCTTTACTACCAACATATTGACCTACAAAAATAGAGTCCACTGTATTATAAAAACTATCTACTAATCCTGAAATAACAGCTGGCAAGGCTAAAACAAATAATAATTTTATTATATTTTCATCTTCTGTCATTTTTTTTATTTGCTGTGGCATTTATTATCCTTCTATTTTTATATTTTCTAATTTTTTTTATCTTGTTTTTTTAATATTTTTTTATAAACATTTTTTGCTATCACTACAGCTAAAATAAAATTGACAATATCAGTCACAGGCATTACATAAAAAACACCATATAATCCAAAATATAAAGGTAATATATAATATAGTAACACATTAAATAATGGACGAAATAACGCCAAAAATAATGCTTCTTTCATATAACCAACAGATTGAATAAATCCTGATAAAAGCATATATACTCCAAATAAAAAGAAAAATAAGCCTGTATAAGCTAGTGCTTCTTTAGAGAAATCCATAATAGCTAGCTCTGTAGTAAATAATTTAAAGAATTCTATAGGCATAAATAAAAAACTAAGAGTTCCCATAATTCCTAAAATACTCATTACAATAGATCCTACAAATAATGTTTTGTGAACTCTATCAATCCGATCTGCACCAAAATTAAAAGAAATAATAGGTTGTGCTCCAAAATTACAACCTTGTATAGGCATAAAAGCAAGAGAAATCAATCTATTAACTATTCCATAAGATGCTAAGGCTACCACCCCATAAGGTTGTATTGCTTTATTTGCTGCCAAACTTGCTATTACGATCATTCCTAAACGTAATCCTGAAGGAGCACCAATACTCATGATTTGAAAAATAATCGCTTTATCAAAAACTACCATATGACGAAAGTGTTCTAATAATTTAAATTCTTTAATAATATAATAAATACCAACAAGTATTGCTATAAACTGAGATATCACCGTAGCTATCGCTGCTCCAGCAACGCCCCACCCAAAAGAAATAATAAATAATGCATCTAAAAAAACATTCAGTATCGCCCCTATGAGAGATAAATTCATCGCAGCTGCTGCCAATCCTTTGGATCTTAATACTCCCTGAAAAACACCGTTCAAAGGAACTAAAAAACCAAATAAAATAATGATTTTTGAATAAGCCATCGTATCATCTAATATTTTTTCTGTAGCACCCATATACAATAATATACTATCCAGATAATTTGTCATAATCAGAGATAACGTAAAAGTACAGATCAATATAATCGCTGTTCCTGTAAAAAGAATTTGATTAACTCTATCGTATCGTTTTGCCCCTAAAGATCTAGAAATCAAAGTGCCCGTACCCACACTAATCCAAGCTGCAAAAGCAATAAATGCTAGTTGTATTGTATTACTAATCGCTAAGGCAGCTAAAGCTTCTTTACCCACAAAATGTCCAACAAATATTGAATCCACAATATTATATAGTGCCGAGATAAAACCACCTATCATTGTCGGAATTGCTAATTTTAATAATAAAGGAAAAATATGATCTGTATCTAATATTTCTGTTTTCTGCATAATAAACCCCCTCTACTATCTAATACATTTTGTTTTTAAAATTAATTATTATTAAATAATAATAAAAGTTAGAAGTTAGAAGTTAGAAGTTCACACTAAGGATTCGATCCACCAAGAACTTAATTAATATTTTTTTATTTAATAATTAGTTAGATTCCTCAAGTTTTCTTCTCTTTTTTTAAGCATCATTAACTCTTTACTGATAATTATCGTAGTAATTATTGTCGAAGAAATATCTGTAACAGGAAAAGTATACCAAACTCCTTGTATTCCAAAAAAACGTGGTAATGTATTCATAAAACATACCATTAAAACTGGTCTTACTATTGATAAAAACAATGCTTCTTTTGGGTGTCCCATTGCTAATAAAGCCCCTACGGAAAAAATTTGTATTCCATACAAGAAAAAAGTTGCCCCTACTGTACGAGATGCTTCTCTTGTAATAGTAACGATATCTACAGAATTCGTAAATAATAAAAACAACTTTTCTGGAGCCCACACCAACAATATTGATGGAAAAATTCCCATTATTGTTGCTAGCATAATACTTGTAATAATAATCTTATTTACTTTAACAAATTTATTTGCCCCATAATTATAACCAATTAATGATTGAGTCCCTAAGTTAGAACCAAAAATAGGTTGATATGCAAGATGTAAAATTCTATTAATAATTCCAAAAGACGCTACCGCCGCTGCACCATAACCAGCTAAGACTCTATTAGCAGACAGTCCCATAATAGCAAAAGTAAATACTCTTAAAAAATTAGCAATTCCTATACTATAAATTTCGAATATCATTGCTTTAGACATTTTTTTTAAATAATAAAATCTAAAATGAAGAAGATAGGTTTCTGAGACTTTTCTTAATAAAAAGAACAAAACAACTGTCTGTGACAAAATTGTTGCCCAAGCAGCTCCTGCTACTTCCCACCCAAAAGAAATAATAAACAATGCATCTAGAGCAATATTTAATGTTGCTCCTAATAATGATAGATACATTATTGTTTTGACTTCACCTTTGGCACGCAAAGCACTTCCCAAAACATTATTAATAGGAATTAAAAATCCAAACCATAAAATCACTTGTCCATATTCTCTTGAATAGTGTAAAACATCTTCTGAAGATCCCATGAAAACTAAAATAGCATCTAAATTTATAAGCATGGTAAATGATAAAAAAGCAGTAGATAGAAATGCTAAAAATAAACCATTAACAATAGTTTCATTAACCTTATCATAATGTTTAGCACCTAAAGCTCGAGAGATAATAGAAGTAATCCCAACAGCATATAAACTTGCTACAGCAATTATTGTAATCTGTATAGTATTATTTATCGCTAAAGCAGCTAAGGCCTTTGCCCCAACAAACTTACCAACAAATATTGAGTCTATCATATTATAAAGTGCATCGGAAAAACCTGTAATCATCATAGGAAGAGAAATCGCCAAGATAGATTGTGGTATATTTTCACTATCTAATAAAGAATTATGTTTTGTTGTTTGATCACTAACTTCTGACATAAAAAGAACCCCTTTATTACTTAATATGCTATATAAAAAAGCAAGAACACTAGTGTACTCTTGCTTTTTTATCAATATTTCTAAATTTACTTTTATAAAACTACTTTACTCTTTTACAGCTGTAGTATTAGTTTCTTTTATAATATTTGATTTATTAGCCTGAGAAAGCAGATGGGCTTTACCCATTGCTAAAGAAAGCCAAACAGATTCTGGATATTCTGTTTCAATCTTTGAATAATATTCTATCGCTTTATCTGTATTATTTAATACATCATAATTTCTTGCAATAGAAATAATAATATAATCACTTAGGAATTTTTTCTTATCTAATTCTAATGCTTTTTCATAATGTGTTAGAGCCGATACAAAATCAATTTGTCTCTCAGCTTCGATTCCATTCATCATCTCAAGAATAGCACCCCAAAAATTCGGGTGTTTTTTTCTTACTACATCTAAATAATCTTCTGCAGCAAAAGCAGTAATTAGAGTTTGATCAGTTAACAACACATTAAGACCAGGTAATGTTTTAACCATTTCTACCAATATAGCTGATTTAGCTCCAGAAATAGTTCCAGCATATTCAGACACTAATATATCTAAATCTACTAATACTTCATTATATAATACTATCACTTGAGGAACATTAGGATGCCCTGATGCATACATTTGATTTGGTTGTGCTTGTAAATCGTTTACTACTGTAAAAAATTTTTGCCAAGCATCATCAAATAAAACACTAGCTTCTTTTTCTTGATCTAATTTTAGTTGATACATATAACCTGCACCAAAAGATAATAGTATAATTCCACCCATTACCAGTAGTACAATAATTCTATTTTTTATTAGTACTGTTAAAAAATTTTCTAATTTTGAACTCATCACTTTCTCCAATATTATCTTATAAGTAATAATATTATTTTTTCTTTAATAGATCACCAAATATAGAGCCTAAAGTAGGTGTCTCTTGAACATGTGAACTCATAATTGTATCTAATGCTTTTTGTTCTTCAGCACGAGCAAGCTCTTTAATACTTAATTCAATTTGTTGTTGTTGTATATTTACTTTGCGAACAGCAGCTTGAATAACATCTCCAACTTTACAGACATTAGCAACATCGGTAACCATTTCTGTTGATAACTGTGAAATATGAATAAAAGCTGTTAAATGATCTCCAAGATCTAGTTCAGCACCTTCTTTCATTATTTTGGTTACAGTACCAGAAACAATAGACCCTACTTTGTGAGCATCTGCAAAATTCTGTAAAGGATTCTTTGATAATTGTTTAATACCTAAACGCAGTTTTTCTTTTGATGCCTCGATATTTAGGACAAGAGCTGTAACACTATCACCTTTTTTGAATCTTTCATTAAGATTAATTTCTTCTGCAGTCCATTCAATATCTTCTTTTCTGATTAAACCTTGAATACCATCATCAAATGATGCGAAAATACCAAAATCAGTAATAGAAGTAATTGTACCCTGATGAGTAGTTTTAAGAGCATATTTTTTATCAGCAGTAGCCCATGGATTTTCGAGTAAGTCTCTTAGAGATACAGAAATTCTTTGTTTATCGTGATCCATCTCTTTGATTTTAACTTCAACTCTATCACCAATTTTTAACAAATGTTTAGGATCAGAAACTCTATTGAGCCAGCTCATTTCACCAACAGGTAAAATCATCTCTACTCCGTTATCATCTTCTAATATTGTTAATCCTCTAGCAAAACGAATCACTTTAGTAGCGATATTATCACCTACTTTTTTAGAATTAAAGAACGCAATCATTGGATTTTCGATTGCATTTTTACGAGAAACTTTAATAGATTTTTTAGCAGTATCAATAGTGTCAATAATGACATCAAATTGATCTCCAACTTTTAATACATCACTAAGATTTTTAACATATTTCCAATCAAATTGAGTAATATGTAAGAACATGGTAATTCCTTCAGCAGACACTAATGCAAAAGCTTCTGCAATAGAATTTACTGTTGCTGAAACTTTATCACCTTCTTTATGATTGGTGACAAAGACTTCAAAGTTTTCTTTTTGGAGTTGATCTCTAATTATTCTTTCTGAAACAACTAATCTATCTCTTTCAAATTTGATGACAACAACATCAACTTTTTGACCAAGTAATTCTTTTTCATCTTTAGGAACTCTTATCTGAGAGAAAGGTAAAAATGCTTCTACCCCATCAACAGAAACAATATAACCTATATTTTTTGCTTCTTTATTTGCTATAATTTTTGTGATTTTTGCTGATACTGGAGTACTATCTTCCATAGACTTTTGTAGATTTTCTAAAGCTTTTGCATAGAGTGCTTTTTTCTGAGATACTTGAGGGATACCATCTTTGACTCCGGTAAAGACGAATTCAATCTCATCACCAACTGCTACCGTGCCAACCATTTCACTATTGGGAAGAATCATTTCTGATTTACCACCTGTAGCTATAAAAAAGCCTTTATCTTCTTGAGATATCACTTTTCCTTTTTGCACTTCACCTTGCTGATGATTTTGCTTTAAGCTATTTTCTCCATCCATAGCCTGCAAAAATATATCATCATATGTACCCATCTGTAACTCCACTGTTCTATTTAATAATCTAGTTATTTTTATTATTATCTCTAATTTTTACCAAAAAAGCAAGTAAATTGACAAAAAACATCTTATTTTAATTGAATATTTTCAATTCCAAAGCTTAAAGCCTGTCTCGTTTTTTCATAAGATATACCTTTCATAAGGGCAGGCACATAATATCCTTGTATTTTTTCCCATTTAATGTTTAATGCAAATATTTTTTTTTCTTGTTCAAAATATTGAATCTTATCAATTAATCCAAACTCTCCTTCTGTAAAAATATATTTGATAGGCATATCACCTTTATCAAATAGTACCTGAAAAGTTTTTGGCTCTATTTCTTTGATAATGAATCTTTTTTGTAGTCTTGTATATCCTGAGTGTGATAATAAAGGTAATAACATCGTATTAATATAAGTAGTGTAAGAATATAGGATATTTTCATAAAAAGGCTCTGTATCTCTTACTATTAAATCTACTCCTTTCGTTGTATCATAATCTACTTGCACAACATAAATACCTTTGATTTTACCTTTTAATAAATAGGCTGCACTTTTTTTATTCATTTCTGCTGTAAATGCTTTAGCTGCTACAAGACCTGTATGTCTCTCTCTCAATTGATTGAATAATTCCCTATCATTTTCTATAGTGTTTTCTGTTGCATTTAGCGTTGTTGTAATCAGTAATAAAAGAATCCATCTTATCATTATAAAAATACCCTCTTAATAAATTGAGCTAGTTCAGAAGTTTGACCCCATGCTAATACTCTATCAATAAAATCTTCCTCTTCTTCAACATTTACTTTTTGAGCCAAAGTACTTGTTGAAGCTGTTGTTGATAAACCTTCTGGAGGCACATTAGTTATTCTTAGTCTCATTAAACCATCAGCACCATATGATGCTAAAACTTCTCTTCTTCGCCCTGCCCCTATATGATAAGCTATTCCTGATTTTTTATATACTTCTGCCTCAATTGTTAAACTTCTATCCTTATTAAAACGTACGGCAATCACGCCATTAGATCCGTCTGCTACCCAAAGAATATCTTCATAAGGAAATACAGAAAACGATTCTCCCACCAAGGCTATTCGTGCTACTTGTTCTCCAATTTGTCTATTATTTTTTCTTTCGTATAAAATTAAACCATCTAATTTATCAGTAACAGCATAATATTTTTTACCATTTCTCTCATAAGGAACAATCATTGTAACATCAGAAAAATTCTTTTTTAAGGAAGAAATTGTTTCTCCAGAAATTTTATCAACAATATGTAATCCTTCTACGCCAGCTGCAATATAAAGTGTTTCAGAATCTGCCACCATATTTTTAATAGCAGGTAATACAACATTTGTTTGTTTTATGGCAACTGTTGTTGTGATTTGATATCTTGGCAATCTTCTTAATAGCTCTGCTATAATAGAGGGATCTAAACCATCAATAATAGCAAAATAGTCTCCTTGTTGCCACAATTGATATAATTCACCAATATTAATCCCTGAGTTTTCAAAAAGAGGAATCAAATCAATAGAAGAGCTTACTTGTTCAAAAAGCACAGAAAATAAATTTTGAATTTCTTCACTACTTAGTTCTAATAATCGATTTTTTAGTTCTTCGTTTTCTTCAACAAAAAACTTTCTCCCTAGAGCATTTACTGTTTTTTGAATTTCTAAACCTGCATCACCAATTTGTTGTCTATTTGCAAAAGGGTTAAAATCTGTATCATGGACTAAACTAGTATCTATATTTTCAGCTAAATTTATATTTGATAGTTGAAACTCTTCAAATAAGGTTTCTGTCTCTTGTGCTTTTTCAGAGATTTGAATTCCTGAAAGCTCATCTATTAATTCATTAGGATCGTTATCATTATTTTCTACTCTTTGTTGTAGCCCAGAAAGAGATAATATATTTTGTATTTCATCATTTTCTAAAGGAATACCATTAGTATTTGGAGTATTACTGAGCATCTTTTCTGCTTGTTCTATCATTCCAGGAGTAATATTTGACTGTAATGTTTGGAGAGCATTTCCATCCAAACTTTCTCCTGATTTTTCTAAAAATTCAGGAACAACTCCTGATAATACACTACTGTTTAATAAATTATTAAAAGATTGAGGATTAGAAATCAATTGATTAATAGCATCTTTTCCTACTACTCCCGTAGCAATATCAAGAATATCAGATACAACAGGCTGATTTGTAATAGATAATATTTGTTGTATTTGGTCCTTTTGTTCTTCTGTTATAAAAGGGATATCACCAACCATTGAAGAAAATAAAGCCGGATTATCTAATGCTAATTGCACAAGATTTTCCATATTAGTAATTTGACCTATATTAGTAATATTACGCACATTTGGAGCATCCAATGATAAAAAATTCTGTGCAGGACTTTCAATATCTGTTGAAGAAATATAATCTACTAAAGAAGCAATTTTTGACAACTCAAAATAACTATTAGAAATAAAAGAAATATCATAAGATACAACACCTATATTTTCACTAGAAGCCAGAATATTAAATACTCCCTGAGGATTATAGGTAGTTACCGTGTTTTTTATTCTTATTCCCGGTTCTACTTTTAGAGAACCTAATGGTTTAGTAGCCATAGGGGATATTTCTGCAACGCCTATCCCTCCTCCAGACAAAGTATCATAGGCAAAAATTAAATTTGTAGCCGATTCTGTTTGAAGAATTTCTATAGTTCGAATATAAACTTGTTCTAAATCTTCTGAATAGAGATTAGTTAATGAAAGAGACAATACTGGAGACATCACATCATCAACTATTCTATAGACTAATATTCCACCAGATCCTGCTGCTGAATAAACAAGATCATCAAACTGTACTAAAGCACGAACATCTTCAAAGGCTGGTGAAGGCGAAGTAGAAACCGTAACTAAGGGATAAGCTAAAGTATTGTCATACTGCAAGCGTCCACAAGACACGAACAAGAACATGTTTAAGAAAAGAAAAATTAAGATATGAAAATATCTAATATTATACCTCTATTATTTACACCTAAGTACTTTCCATATTATAGCAAGAAATTATGAAAATATCAATATAAGTATAAATTATCAATATAGGATTCGTAATCATATAGTTATTTTTATACCTATATCATATTGATTTAGAATGTGTTTTTAGAAAAAAGTATTTATAAAATTATCTTTTCTTTAAAAAGACACCCCTAGATGGAGGTGTCTTTAATTAAGATAACTATTTTTTGTTTAATTTTTTATAAGCTTTAAGCCCTTCATCCAAAATATGCATAGCACGAACTAAAACATCTCTTTCTAAAGCATAACAAATACGAATTTCATTAGCTCCAGAGCCTGGAGTAGAATAAAAACCTTCAGCAGGAGCAACCATGATAGTTTCTCCATTAACAGAAAATTCACTCAATAACCAAGAGGCAAAATCTTCAGCATTATCTACAGGAAGTCCTACCAAACAATAAAAAGCTCCTTCTGGTTTTCGTGAGAATACACCTTCGATTTTATCTAATTCTTTAAAGAGAGTGTCTCTTCTCAGAGCATACTCTTCACGAATAGGTGTAAAAAAATCACTAGGTAAAGTATACAAAGCTTTGGCACCTACCATTTCAAGGGTTGGAGCAGCTAAACGGGCTTGACACTGTCTATAAACAGCACTAATTAAATCTTTGTTCTTACTGACAACACAACCTACTCTAGCACCACAAGCAGAAAAACGTTTTGAAATAGAATCAATAATCACCACACGCTGAGCAACTTTTGGATATTCCCCAAGACTTACAGCCTTAGTATCTCCATAAGAAAATTCTCTATATACTTCATCAGAAATAATTGTAATATCATATTTTTCTGCTAAAGCAATAATACGTTCAGTTTCTTCTTTTGTATATACAGTCCCCGTAGGATTACTAGGACTAGAAAACATGATAGCTTTGACTTTTGGAGTCATACATTTTTCCATTTCTTCCAAAGAAGGAAGATGAAATCCCTCTTCAGGTTTTGTAGGAATGGGACAAACCCCTATATTCAAAGTAGAAAAAAAGCTTTGATAATTAGCATAAAATGGTTCAGGGACAAGAATTTCATCGCCCTCATCAAATAGGGCAGTTAAAATAAATAAAAAAGCTTCACTACCACCGTTAACAATCATCACATCATCTACTGTATAATCAATTTTATAATCTGAAAAATAGCGTACTATCTCTTCTCGTAATTCTATCAATCCAGCAGAATGTGCATAAGAAAGTATTTTTTCTTTTTTAGAATGTTCTATAATAGCATCATAAAAAATCGGTGGTGTATCTATATCTGGTTGTCCAATATTTAAGTGAATAATATTCACGCCTTTTTGTTTTGCTATGTCTGCAAAAGGTAATAGTTTTCGTACAGGCGATGTTTTTAAATTGTTAATACGTTTTGATAGTTTCATATAAAATCCTTCTTTTTTTTATAGTACTGCTAAAGCTGATTGATAAGGAAGATCCAAAGCTTCTGCAACACCTTTGTAAGTACAATGTCCATTATAAGTATTAAGACCTTCTAAGATAGCATTATTTTTACGGCAAGCTTCTTCTACACCCAAACCAGCAA
>CAMQSH010000006.1 GCA_947036575.1 uncultured Brevinema sp.
AGATCTCCCAGGCTTTCAAGATTATATCAAGCAATTATCTTCTGTTTGTGGATCTTCTATCAATTCTCTTGCTGAATTAGTCTCTGCACTAAAAATCAGATTGGAGCATTTTAAAAAACATGGCTGTAGCGTTTCAGATCATGGCTTGGACAAATTTGTATTTACAAGAGATTTCTCAGAAAGTCAAGTAGATCAAATCTTTAAAAAAGCTTTAAAAAATGAAGAGCTAACTCTTCAAGAAATCGTTCAATACAAAAGCTATCTTCTTGTAGAATTAGGCAAAGTATACAGTCAATATGACTGGGTCATGCAACTACACATGGGTGCTTTACGTAATAATAACACCAAAATGTTTAACATGGTAGGAGCTGATTTTGGCTTTGATTCTATCAATGACAAAAATTATGCGCCTGAGCTATCTGCTTTTTTAGACACATTAAATATGATGGATGCTCTACCAAAAACGATTTTATATTCTCTAAATCCTAGAGACAACGAGATGCTAGGAACAATGATTGGTAATTTCCAAGGTGATATCCCTGGTAAAATTCAACTAGGATCTGGGTGGTGGTTTAACGATCAAAAAGATGGTATGGAAAAACAATTAATAGCGATATCCAATTTGGGATTATTAACTAGATTTGTTGGAATGCTTACTGATTCCCGTAGTTTTTTATCATTCTCACGTCATGAATACTTCAGAAGAATACTCTGTAATATGATAGGCACTTGGGCAGAAGATGGTGAAGCACCTATGGATCTCGATTATTTGGGTGGTATTATAAAAGATATCAGCTATAATAATGCTCATCATTATTTTAAAATATAAACACATGTCTAATGATTTCTTATATAAGAAATCATTAGACATTTTTTAATATAAAGATAAATCATTTATTTAAATATTAATAAAGGAGGAATTAAATATTTTGATATGAATAAATTTTCTATTCAAAAAATCAATATTAAAAATAATAACAAATATATTTTATTTAACATTTTATAAAGACAGATATAGGGAAAAAAATACAATCTTTATGATTGCAAAATAGGAGTCTATTATGAAACAAATTTTTTTAACACTTATTCTTTTAACATCATTAGTAAATAACAATTATGCTCAAGAAGCAGAACAACCAGAAGTACCTCTTTTTCAATTCTTTCATATGTATATGGAATACGGTAGTGGAGAACTATCCAATCCTTATGGCGAAAGATTGTTTGAAAATCTAGACGTAAAAATGACCTACAACCAAAATTTCCGTGGAGCTAAATGGTTGAGTTTAGGATTTATTGGCCAAGTTACCTGGGAAAATCCTAGTATGGCAAAACCCAAACCCAGTTTAAGTGATCCTGGTGCTATGACAAGTAGAATGGCAGTTCCTAATAAAATGTTACTTTCTGCAACAATGGGATTTTTCCAAAACATGTTAACCCTCTCAGCATCAACAGAAGGAATAATTGCAACAACAGTATATTATAACAAAGTATTACCACCAACACCAGGGCTCTACTCCCATGATCTTACCATCTTATTTGCCCCTAATTTTTATGCTGGTGGCAATAAATATAATGATGCTGGTATACTCACACAAGGTTGGTTTGACAAGTTAGAAATGAGAGTTGCATACCGTATGAAATTCAACCAATATGTAGGTTTAAGACCTGAATTCTTATTCAATATAACAGGTACAGAAGCTCTTAAAGGCAATGGAAGAGCATCATTTATGTTCCGTTTCAATCCTCGTCTTCAATTTTATGCAGAACAATTTTCTTTCTTTATTGAGCCTCGTTTCTTCTTCGTAGGAGATAGAAATTTTTATGGTCCTTTAAATTCAGATAGTGGATTCTTCTGGGAAATTAAAGTCGGATTTGATATCGCTCATTTTATTGTTAAAGAATAAATTATTAAATCACTAAACTATTAATGATATCCCTCTTTAAAAGCTTAAAGAGGGAGTCATTTATTAAAAATACTTACATGGAGTAAATTATGTTATATCCTATAATGACAGAAAGCCGTCAAGTGGTTTCACTAAATGGTTATTGGAACTTTAAATTAGACGAAGATCAAAATCAAGAAGGAACAGGTTTTGGACAAAAATGGTTTGAAAAACCTCTTTCAAATCCTATTCAAATGGCTGTACCAGCATCCTTTAATGATTTACATGAAGGCAAAAATCATAGAGATTTTGTAGGCTGGATGTGGTACGAAAAAATATTTACTATACACCCTAATCTTTTACAAGAGCGATTAGTACTTCGTTTTGATGCAGCTACTCACACAGCTAAAGTATACGTTAATGGCAAATTAGCAGTAGAACACAAAGGTGGATTTGTTCCCTTTGAAGTAGAACTTAATGATCTTGTTTCTGTAGGAAAAAACCGCATTACCGTTGCTATTAACAATCTTACTGATTGGACAACCATTCCCGCTGGAGGATATAAAGATGTTACCTTACCAAATGGTAAAGTAATAAAAGTACCTTCTGGAATGCCTGATTTCTTTAACTATGCAGGATTACAACGTTCTGTACGTTTGTACACTACCCCAAAAGAATATATAAAAGACATCGAAATTGTAACTGATTTCAAAGATACTGATGGTATTGTCACTTACAAAGTAGAAACTATAGGTCAAGGATCTATATCTGTAGAAGTCCTCGACGAAAGCGATCAAGTCGTCGCTAAAGCTGACGGAGCAACAGGTACTATTACTATTCCTAAAGTAAATCTTTGGCAACCTTGTGCTGCATATCTTTACAAACTTAGAGTCTCTTGTGGTTCTGATATTTATGAAGAAATGTTTGGGGTACGTACTGTTGAAATTAAAGATGGTAAATTTTTAATTAATGAACAACCTTTTTACTTCAAAGGTTTTGGTAAACATGAAGATGCTCACGTTAATGGACGTGGATTAAATGAAGCTATGTACCTTAAAGATTTCTCACTAATGAAATGGATTAATGCCAATTCCTTCCGTACTTCTCACTATCCTTACTCTGAAGAAATGATGAGATTAGCTGATAGAGAAGGTATCGTTGTTATCGACGAATGTGCTGCTGTAGCTGTTCATATGAATTTTGGTTTTTCACTCATGGGTGGAGGACAAAAACAAACAAGCACATGGGAAAAAATCCAAACCATGCCACAACATAGACAAGCAATGGAAGAACTCGTAAAAAGAGATAAAAATCATCCTTGTGTTGTTATGTGGAGTCTTTCTAATGAATCTGCAACAGAAGAATTAGGTGCAAAAGAATATCATCAAGAACTTTATGATCTTACTCGTGCATTAGATCCTCAAAAAAGACCTATCTCTATAGTAACACATATGATGAGCACCCCTAATGTCTGTCAAGTTGCAGATGTTACAGATGTACTTTGTCTTAACCGTTATTATGGTTGGTATACACAAAGTGGAGAATTAGGACTTGTAGATGAAATTTTTTCTGCTGAACTAGATGGATGGGGTAAACGTTGTCCTGGAAAACCTATTATGTTTACAGAATATGGTGCAGATACTATTGCTGGTATGCATGATGTAACTTCTGTAATGTTTACTGAAGAATTTCAAGTAGAATATCTCGAAGCAAATCATGCTGTCATCGACAGATACCCAACATTTATTGGTGAACAAGTTTGGAACTTTGCTGACTTCGCAACAAGTCAAGGGTTTATGCGTCCTCAAGGCAACAAAAAAGGTATCTTCACAAGAGATAGAAAACCAAAATTAGCTGCACATTACTTCAAAAATAGATGGGCTAATATCCCTAATTTTGGGTTTAAAAAATAAATCTCTTTCAACTTTTAAAGAGATAAACATCTATTAATTAATTATTTGATTATTTAGGAGAAAAAATGAGTACAACTACCAAAGCTTTTGGTTTTAAAGATCAATTAGGATATCTCTTTGGAGATTTTGCCAATGGATTATTCTTTTCATTAACAGCCAGTTATATTACTTTGTTTTATGTAGATATTCTTGGTATCAGTGCTGCTGCTGTAGGTACGCTATTAGTAGTATCTAGAATTTGGGATGCTATTAACGATCCTATGATAGGTGGATTTATCGACGGTCTAAAACCAACATCAACAGGCAAATTCCGCCCATGGATTTTACGAATGGCAGTCCCTGTTGTTCTATTTGGAATGTTGAGTTTTTCAGCTTTTCCAGCTTTATTAGCAGCTCCTCTACATGTTAGAATAATATTTGCTTATATCACTTATATTGGATTTGGAATGAGTTATACTGCTATCAATATTCCTTATGGATCTTTAGCTTCTGTTATGACAGACGATGAAGTAGAAAGGACTTCTCTTTCTATGTTTAGATCTTATGGTGCTGTAGCAGCTAGTTTAGTATTAAATATGGTTATACCTCTTCTTGTTTTTGATGAAAATCGTGTTCCTCAAGCCGATGGATTTTTTAAATCCATTATATTATTAGGAGTCATGAGCGTTACCACTTATTTTTTATGTTACAAATTAACTGCTGAGAGAATCATAACCCCTTATACAGGTCCTAAAAAAATAAATCTCTTGGTAACCATGAAAGATATCTCAAAAAATAAACCTTTATTATTACAAATGTTCTCAGGCATGTTATCTATCGGAGTTTTTCTTGTACTAGGGACACTTTCCCCTTATCTCTTTAAAGATTATTTTCAAGATACTAAAGCTTTAGTATTCAATGGATTTTTATCTATTATTGCTATGTTTATTGTTAGTTTCTTTTTGAAACAAGCCGTTGCTAAATTTGGTAAAAAATCTTGTGCTGTCACAGGATTGTTTGTTTATAGTGCTTGTTCTTTTTTATTTTTCTTATTACCTATTACAAATGTTTATCACTATTTTATTTTAATGGGAATAGGTACCTGTGGTATGACCGTCAATACTCTTCTTACTTGGGCATTTGTACCTGACTGTATTGATAATCATGAATACATCACAGGAAAACGTGAAGAAGGTACTATTTATGCGATCTATTCTTTTTCTCGCAAACTAGGTCAAGCTGGTGCTGGATTTGTAGGAGCTTATGTATTGATTTGGGTAAACTATGTTGCAAATCAAGCTACTCAAACTACAGAAACCATCCAAGCTATTAAAACTTATGTTAGTCTTATACCAGCTACAGGTACTTTTGTACTAGCATTGGTACTAATGCTCTTCTACAATCTTGATAAAGATCAAGTGCAACATATTAAAGAAACATTAAAAACACGTAGAGAAGAATTAGTAAAAAATTAGTATGATTAATAATAAAATTTTAATACCCTCCTTTTAATAAGGGGGGTATTAATCAATAAAAACATACTATATTAACACAAATATTTTCTAAAAAAGCACTATTGCGATTAATTAGAATTTACGATATAATATATAGTAATTAATATTTTATAAAAACACTCATAGGAGATTTGAATGAAAAAAATTACGGCGTTGTTAGCTTTTACTACTGTTTTAGTTGGAGCATGTGGTAAAAATGAAAAAACAACAGAGGATAGTATTAAAACACAAATATTAAAATTATCACATAATCATGCTACCGGATATCCAGTAGATATAGCATATCAAAAATTTGCTGAATTAGTAAACAAAAATTCAGCAGGACGTTATGAAGTAGAAATTTACCCTAGTGCTCAACTGGGCGAATCCAAAGCATCTGTAGAATTAGCTCAATCTGGTGTATTACAATTTGGACATATAAATTCTGCTGCCTTAGAAGGATTTGATAATATTTATTCTATCTTAAATCTTCCTTATGTTTTTAAAGATTATGAACATTATAAAAGAGTAATGGATAGTCCTGAAGTACGTGATATATTCGAAGCTTCTTCCAATCAAGGATTTGTAACCCTTATTTATTTAGAAGGCGGAGCTCGTAGCTTTTATACCAAAAGTAAAGCTATCAAAATTCCTACAGATCTTGCTGGTATGAAAATTCGTGTTCAAGATTCCCCTACTCATATAAAAATGATACAACGTTTAGGTGGAACTCCCGTGATTTTAAACTTCTCTGAAGTCTACACAAGCTTACAACAAGGTGTTATTGATGGTGCTGAAAACAATGCTCCTTCTCTAGTACAAACTGGACATGGAGAAGTGGCTAAGTATTTTTCTCTTAATGAACATTTAAGATTGTCAGATTTTCTTGTCGTTGGTGCTAAATTTTGGAGTAACTTATCTGAAGAAGATAGAGCTATGTTCCGTAAATCAGCTAACGAAACAATAGAATATTTTGGTGAAGTATGGGCTGCTTCAGAAATAGACTCTTTCACTCAAGCTAAAGAAAAGTATAATATTGCTATTACAGAAGTTGATATCACACCATTTAGAGATTTAGTATTACCTCTACAAGACGAAGTTGCAGCAACAGATCCAAAATTTAAAAAATTATTAGATCATATTCGTGCTTTAGAACAATAAATTCTTGGAGATTTCATGAATCGTTTTACGACAATTAAACTAGGTGTTGATACACTAATTATTACCTTCCTAAACAGCCTATTATTTACTATGCTTTTTTGTGTGTGTTGGCAAGTATTTTCAAGATACTTTTTAAAAATGCCTGCTACCTTTACAGAGGAATTAGTACGTTTTTTATTAATGTGGGTAGGATTACTAGGTGCAGCATATGGATTTGGGACTCATAGACATTTATCATTAACATTAATAGCTGATAAATTCCCTACTAAATTAAAACTAATTATTAAACTTGCTATTATAGGATTGGTTGCAGTACTTGCCATAGGACTCTTAATATACGGTGGTTATCAATTGATGCTTATTGCTATTACTCAAAAATCATCTGTATTAGCAGTTCCTATGTGGATAGTTTATGCTATTCTACCTATAAGTGGTTGTTTGATTCTATTTTATCAAATTTATGATTTTTTTACTCTTATTAGTAATAAGGAGAACATATAAATGAATATTGAAATTACTATCTTAATCTGTGTTTTTGTTATATTACTCGTTATAGGGGCTCCTATCTCTATCGCTATTGCGGTTTCATCTCTAAGTGTTATGTTTATGTTTTTACCTCCTGAGATGGCTCTATTAACTGCTGCTCAATCAGTAATTAATGCATTAAATTCTTTTTCTTTATTAGCAATACCTTTATTTATTTTATCTGGTTCTATTATGAATACAGGTGGATTAGCATTGAGATTGATTAATTTTACAAAACTTTTTACAGGAAGATTACCAGGTCCTCTATTTCAAATTAACATCCTTTCTAATATGTTATTTGGAGCATTATCAGGATCTGCAATTGCTGCTGAAGTTGCTGTAGGAAAAATTATTGATCCTTTACAAAAAAAAGAAAACTATGATCCTGCTTTATCTGCAGCAGTAAACATTGCTTCTTGCCCAACAGGTCTCCTTATTCCACCAAGTAATACCTTTATTGTATATTCTTTAGTAAGTGGTGGTACTTCTATTGCTGCATTATTTTTAGCTGGTTATATACCAGGAATATTGATGGGAATGGGGGTATCTTTAGTAGCAATGTATTTTTCACTCAAAGAAAATTATCCAAAACAAGAGGGTATTTCTTTTCAAGAAAAAAAAGTGATTATATTCCAAGCTTTCCCTAGTTTATTAATGATTGTTATTGTTATTGGTGGGGTTGTTGGTGGTATCTTTACCGCTACAGAAGGTTCTGGTATTGCTGCTCTTTATAGTTTAGTCTTATCTTTGATATACAAAGCATTAGATATGAAAAAATTAAAAGAAATTGTTATAGAAACTGTTAGTATGACAGGTATTGTATTATTTTTGATTAGTGTATCTTCTATCATGTCATGGGTACTATCCTATTCTAGAATTCCTCAAATGGTAGCAGAAGGATTGTTGGGTATTTCTGACAACCCTATTATCATTATGCTTCTCATCAATCTGATTTTACTATGTGTAGGAACCTTTATGGATATGACACCTGCTATTTTAATTTTCACCCCTATTTTCTTACCTATTGCAAAACAGATCGGTTTTGATCCTGTTCATTTTGGAATCATTATGACCTTTAATCTTTGTATAGGTTTGTGTACACCTCCAGTAGGTAGTGCTTTATTTGTAGGGTGTAGCCTTTCAAATATAAAAATAGAAGAAGTTTTTTCTAAACTCATTCCAATGTTTGCAGTTTTAATTACTATTCTTCTTCTTATTACTTTTATTCCTACAATCAGTTTATTCTTACCAAGATTCTTTGGTTTAATATAACTATAATTAACACATAAACAATAAAAAAGCACCTCTTTGTATAGAGGTGCTTTTTTAGATTCTTAAAATTTCTATATTAATAAGGTGTTTTATTTTTATCATTTGCATCTAGAGAGTACTTTTTATTCCTATTTTGATAAGGATAAAGAGGCATTTTATCTACTCTATATAAAAAATTATCTTGTTTTACACTTAAATCAAAAATTACTTTATTTTGTTGATTAATCTCTCTTATATGTTCCGGAATACCCCAAGTAATTAATAAATTTTCGTGATTATTACCTACAACATCAATATCAGAAGTGATCTGAGAATACAACTTATCATCTTTATATTCTCTTACTAGTTTTGCTTGCCAATTATTTTGAAATCCTGTGATTTTGTACTCAATATAACGAGATCCCTTATCACTTTTCTCTGCATCTCCTACATTATCAAACATGCCCAAATTACCATTTTTAAATAAAAATAGAGAATGTTGATTTTTAGGACCATTACGAACAGCATCACCTTTTACTCGATATGGTTCTAAAGATTTCAAATCTAAAAAGTTTAAACCTCTATTTGGAACACCTTCATGAATCGTATCTAAAGTATTATCAGTCATCCACCAAATTAATTTCCAACTACTGTAATCTACTGCTAAGACACCTTGTTGACGTAAAGAAAAATACATAATATCCTGCTCTTCATCATAAACTAAAGAATTGGCATGAGCCCAATCTATTTCTTTACGTTTACCATTTTTGGTATAAATATTGGATTCATCAAAAATAATTTGATTCATTATTATTTTTTCTTGAGGAGTGGTAATAATGTCACGAAACAAACTACCAAAACTAAGATCTCTTAAAATTTCACCCTTATCATTAAGCTCTACAATCCTATCTTCTACACCCCATTTTGAATTAGCTAATACAACATGCTTTTTATTAAGTACTAAAGAGTCATGATGCGTATGAAGATTATATGTTCCTTTATAATTAACAAGTCTATTATTAAGTAAATCAAAGATACCATTGTTATTTTTTATCAGTATTTGTTGATTCGTTTGAAATATATAATGTAATTTATGATTATAGTTTAAATATCTAATATCTCCCTTTCTATCATAAGCAATTAAAAAATTCCTATCATCTTCTGGCAAGTTATAACGGATATGATTTGCAAAATAAAGATCTTGATTTTTAGGATCTGGAGTAGGTAAAAGATCTACAGATACTTTTCCTTTATCAAATTCAATCGCCTTTGTTATCAAATAATTCGTGATCTCTTTATTAGATATCTTCAATATGACAGTATTAGTCCTATTCGGATACAAGCCATGAATTGGGATGTCCTTTATTGTCCCTGCTAAAAAGGTGTGCTTTATATCCATTTCTGAAGTTTTACCCTTGATAGTTACTTCGATATCTACAGAGTTAGTTTGTGCCAACATATAAACAGCAGAAAGCGGCGTTGTTTTATTCGGATTCATTACTATTGTATCTGTAAAACCATCATTTTTAATCATAAAAAAATTTAGAAGAAATATAATCAAATATTTATTTTTCATTGTTATTAGCTCCTTTATATAAATAAATTACTGTAATAGTATACTAAAGACTATAAATAATTTCAATATATTTACATCAAAAATCAAGTTCTTTTTATAAAAGTCCGATATACATAGTATATCTATATATTTGGAGTATTATTTTATGGCTTATGATAATATTAAACTCTTTGTTTCTAGTGCAGTTAAAAAAATCGTTTTTTTATGGACTTTATTTTTCATTTTCAACATGGCTTTTATAATCATATACAATACAAATAATGATAAAATAAAAACAATCAATGACCAAATTCTTAATTTTTCAGAAATTGGTACAGAGTCAACTACTGTATTATATTATAATTCTCAAGAAAATATTGTTTCTGACATAAATTATGAAAAAACATCGTTTAATCAATGGTTTGTTAACGATAGAGAAATTTTTACTGCTATTATCCCCAGTTCTTTACCCGAAACTATATTACTACAAGAGCTTGGACAAAAATTTTATTCTGAAGAAAATATTAGTGAAAACAACAATTCTATACAAAACTTTGACAATCTCCGTGATCAATTAAATCTTCTTACAAGATTGGCTAATAATTATATAGATAATTCTATATTAAATATATTAACAATGATTTTTATTCCTATTAGTTGTAGTCTTTTAATTCTTCTCATTATTATGACCTTATTAATATCTAGAACCTTACAAAGAAAACTGTTATCAAAAAATGAGTTTATTCTTGAAGATATGTGGACAGAATTACAAGATATAGAACTTAATACTCAACCTCCTCATCTATTACAAGCCCTTTATGATATTGATGTTCCCAATATTTCTTCTAACAAAATAAATATTTTAATAGAAGAAACTAAAAATATTAATATAAAAACTAATACGATTAAAGAAGCCTTACAAATTTACCAAGAACAATTACAAAATTTTACTATTCCCTCAGAAACTTATAAGACAGATCCACAAACTCAAGAAAAAATACTTGTTATCCAAAAATTATTATCCCGTTTATTTACTCGTGCAGAAAGAGCCTCTTCTTTAGCAAAAGCATCTACAGAAAATGGATTTCAGGCAGGTATTTTGGCACTCAATGTATCTATAGAGGCTGCTCGAGCTGGTAATGCTGGTAAAAATTTTGTTCCTATTTCTGATAGGGTTAAAGATTTCGCTGAAAAAAGCTCCCAAATTGGTAATGCAATTCTGGAAGAATTAAAAGATGCTAATTTATCTATCAGAAAAGCTTATGCTGTGGGTAAAGGGATCATTGAAATACTACCAACAACTCCCCACGATCTTCATGACAATGACAATAAAAATCTTTTACCAGATATTTCTGAATTACATAATATTTTGGAAGCTTGTGATAATGTTGTATTATTAACCAAACGTATCCAAAATATTTCTCTAGAATTAGAAAACACTCTACAGATACCACATACAGTACCTCAACAAACATCATCAAATACAGATAATAGTTTCTTGAAAGCAATTCTAGTAAGAAGTTTTGAAAGACTTTATCGTTTAAGCTATGGTATTGATCCTCCATCTCATGAAAGCAATGATTTTTCTAATGATATTTAAAACTAATCAAAAACACCCTAACATAAGTATGGGTGTTTTTTTATAGATAACTTTTATTAAATTGATTATTCTATAGTATAATTTATAAAAAACACAATAAAACACTTATATAATTATTTTTATAAACTAGTAAGAAAATTTAAAAAAGTTCAAATATCTAGTGCCTATAGAACCAAGAGAGAGCAAGCTAATAAAAGTGATTATAAACTTACCATTAATTTAATGTATAAAAGAAATTCAGGTAGGTTTACAGAGGATGAACTCAAAAAAGACACACCTGAGCAAACTATAAAAAATAAGCAAGCCGAAATATAAAATTCATATACTTCGGCTTGAATTATGAAAGTGATTACTGTATGATATTTGATGAGAATTATTTTGGTAATCACGAAAAACAAAGAATACGGTGCAATGCCGTAAAGATTATATAATATAAAGTAGGTATTAAAATGAAAACAAGTATATATAAAAAATATCCAATAATCACTTCGCTCGTTTCCTTTGTTATAATAATGACAGTATTTTTCTTGTAGCAGTACAAAACAAATGGGAAATTGGTCAACGAGAAAATTATTTATGTGGAATATTTTCAGAAACGATTGGTTCAGTTTTAACTATTTTTCCTCTAATAATGCTTGGGCTTTTAGGGAAAATTGGATTACAAATACAAGGATTTGAAACTTTTATATTTCCTGATGTAATTGACTTATTATTATGATGTTTTCGGTTGGTTTATTTGAAGAATTATTATTCAGAGGGCTTTTACTAAATGTATTTATTAATAAATATGCAAATACACAGTATCGATTAACACTATGTGTATTGGCTACCTCTGTGCTATTTGGGTTAAGTCATTCTATAAATTTAATTGTCAGACCAGAACTTTGGATTTTAACAATTTGTCATGGGATTTATACCGTGTTTGCAGGGGTGTTTTTTCAGCAGTGTATCTAGTGTAGAAATTTATGGACAGTCATCTTCTATCATGGTCTATTTAATGTGGCAACAACTGTGTTTTATGAGCTTTTACCCTTTGAGGCATTACAAAGCTTAACAATACACTATGCAGATGCTGATCAGGAATTATCACAAGGTCTATTCTATGTCACTGCTGCAATTCCCTTACTTATAACAGGTTTAGTTATGTTAAGAAAAGTTAAATTACAATTAAAATAACCATAATCTTGTCTAACAGCAAAAGCCATCAACACCAATAAAATCTCAATAACAAAACAATTTAATAGCACCAATTAAGACGGATTGATTTCAGTCTTTTTTTGTTGCCAAAATTAAAAAAAGGGGGAATAAATTATGCTGAAAAATTACAAAAGTTTTGACTCCATAATGAAGTAATCCCACCCAGTTAATTTTGGGTGGGATTACTTTTTTATAGTTGGGTTTTATCTCTCTTGATTTATTTCACTAAGTTAAGAGCGAGAGACATCATTTTGAGCTATTTCTTCTGATGGCATTGTGAATTCTGCTAATTCAGGAACAAGACTACAAAGAGTACGAAACATCATGTTATTTACTCTTTTATTGTAAACATCCTTGTCATAAAAGATAGGCACACCCTGCTAGCACGGGGTACGAAACATCGTGTTTCTAAAATTTACTATCCCAGTTCCAAGGGTTTTTCTTAATATATTGATCCGCAAAAGGAACAAATATGGACAATATTGCTAAAAGAGCTAAAACACCTTGATACCATAAAAAAGGAAATACCATAGAAAATCCTACACTCCCTTCTGTAAATTTTAGCATAATAAGCATTTGAGCACCATAAGGAATGATCCCTTGCCAAATACAAGCAAATACATCTAAAATAGTAGAGGTACGACGAGGATCTACTTTATATTTGTTACTGAGTTGTTTTGCGATAGAACCATTAATAATAATAGCCACAGTATTATTTGCTACAGCAATATCAGTAAGACTAACTAAAGTCGCTATTCCTAATTCCGCACTTTTTGGACCTTTTATAAGTTTTTCTACTTTTTGAAGAAGCCATTCAATACCACCTGCTTGGATTACAAGACCCGCTAAACCTCCAGTAAAAAGAGACAAGATAAAAATCTCATTCATACTTGTAAAACCTTTATAAATATTTTGACTATATACTAAAAATCCAAAATCTCCATAAGCTAAGCCTACAATCCCTGATACGATAATTCCACTCAGCAATACCAAAAATACATTTAGACCACATAGAGACATCCCCAAAACAAGAAGGTAAGGTAACACTTTAATAACATTGAAAGAAAGTGTTTCTATTTGAGGATTTTGGGTAGGTTGTCCATAAATTAGTAGTAACATAACTGTTAAAATTGCAGCTGGGAGAACAATAGCTAAATTCACACGGAATTTATCTTTCATCTCTACACCTTGAGTACGAGTAGAAGCAATAGTAGTATCGGAAATCATAGAGAGATTGTCTCCAAACATTGCTCCACCTATCAGAGCTCCCAAAACTAGAGGTAAATACACTCCACTTTTTTCTGCTAGTCCTATTGCTATAGGTCCTACGGAAACGATTGCTCCTACAGAAGTGCCTGTGGCAGTAGAAATAAACGCTGCAATAATAAAAATACCAACAGCAATAAATTGTGGAGGGATAAAGGTTAGTCCTAAATTAACAGTAGCATCTACACCTCCCATAGCACTGGCAACAGTTGCAAAAGCCCCTGCTAAAAGATAAACCATACACATAGTCATAATATCTTCTTGTCCACATCCTCGCAAAAAAATATGCACTTTATGTTTTAAATTTCCATCTACTATGAGAAAAGCAACAATAATACCTACAAAAGCAGCAACGGGAGATGGTAATTGATAAAATGCCATATCAATACCACTTATTTGTAAGAAAATACCTGTTCCCAAATAAAGTCCTATAAAGACAATAAAAGGGATAAGTCCTTTAAAACTTGCTTTAGCTTGAATCATAAAAACTCTCCTTTAATCTATATTACTTTATTATACCAAATATTCACTATAAACTCAAGAATATAAAAAAAGCACACTCTCAATAGAATGTGCTTTTTTATAAAATAAATACTTTTATTAATTTGTTACAGAGTCTGGAAACCACATTGCATATTCTCTTTTTTTAGCTTCTGTTGCCCAATCTTCAGGAATAAATTTCCAATTATTTAATAATGTAGGAGTTACAACTTTTGATTCTTTGATAGAATTTCCTAAATAAAAACGAAGATCTTTGTCCGTTGCTGCAATAATACGATCTACAAGCTTATCTTTAGGAATTTTTGCCCCTGCGGTAAGATGCCCACCACCACCATTAGCCCTATAGGAATTGATAGCTACTTTATAGGTTTTGTTCATATCAAAGACTGTACCATTTGATAATGTAGTGATTTGTACACGAGATCCCATTGGTTTTTGAAGATCTACTGTGTAATTAATACCTGCAGCTGAATCATAATTGTAAAATCGATCTTTTGTTTCAAAAGAGTTATAGCGTTCATTTTTAATAATTTTGTTATTCGCATCATATTTGTAAGCAATCATATAAGATTCTGGACTAATCATCGTACTAATCCAATTATTATAATTATATTCTAAGAAATCTTTTATTTCTTGTCCACTAAGAGTCATAACATAAAGCCAATTTTCATAACGATATAAAGAAAATAAATCACTAAAATAAATATTTCCTTTTTTTAGACTAGCATCTATAGAAAGAGGGGCAGAAAAAGAAACATCTACTGTTTGATTGAGTTCTGTTTTTGTAATATCAAATTGTAATTGATGAATAAGATCTACAAATTTAGAAGGTCCAAATATTGAATCTCTAGAAGTAATTGTTTCTGATATCTCTCCAATAGCGATATTTAACTCTTTTTTAGCTAGTTTAAAATCCTTTTCAAAAAATTTCATAAAATCAGGATCTGCCGGCATGTTTTGTCCTTTAATATCAAGAATTTCTGCTTGAAATTCTCCAAACTCCCAAGTATCTGCTTTTTTCTTTACTGGGATGACAAGCTTTGCCAAAGTACGTATGGCGTCATTTGCACCTAAAACAAGCACATTTTTCCCTGAAGGAGATTTAACATTAGTAAGAGATGATTCATGATCATGTCCTTTAAAAATCACATCATATCCTTCTACATTAAGAGCCGTATATAATGCTGAATTTTCTGCCATGTAAGGAGCATCAGCAGTACCTAAACCAGAATGAAAAAGTCCTATAATTAAATCTGGAGATTCTTTTTCTTTGATGATTTTAATCCATTTTTCAGAACTTGTTGCAATATCTTCAAAATACATATCTTTCCACAATACTTCAGGAAGCCATTGAGGAATTTGTGGGGTTACCATACCAATAAAAGCAATCTTTAAACCTTCAATATTAGTTGTAGTATAAGCTTCAAAATATGGCTCATCATTATCTTTTCTCAATGCATTTGCTGCTAAGTATGGAAAATTCATTTGAGTGACGAGATCATCATAGATTTCTTGTCCAACTTCAATATCATGATTACCTACTGCTGTCGTAATAGCATTAAGATAATTCAATGCAGAAGCTCCAAGATTGTCTCCTTGATGCATAAAATTATAATAATAAATAACAGGTTGTCCTTGATAATAATCTCCTGTATCAACATATAGCACTTCATTCGTTGGATTTTTTTTGAGCGTATTTAATACTGTTGCTACTTGAGCCATAGAATGGTCGGTTTCTTTCTGAGTTAAAAAATCATAAGGGAAAATCATCCCATGTATATCCGTAGTTCCAATTAATACCAAATTAAACTCATCTTTTGGAGCTGTCTTAGATGTCCCACAACTAGTTATAAACACAAGCATAGTTAATAAAATTCCTATTCTCATACTAATATCCTCATATATAGATTATATAATGTTAAAAATTGACATTATATCCATATCATATAATCTATATTAATATATGTCAATCTATAAAATGCTATTGATTTTAAAAAGTACTATAATTTAATTAAAATTAGAAAAATAAAGTGATTTAGAGGAATTACAAGATCTTCATTGATAAAATTGCCAAAGAGATCTATAATATATTCGGGATTTTAAGAACTCAGGAGAAATATTATGATTCGTTTAGGAATTATAGGAGCTGGTTTTATTGTGGAAGAGATGGTGCAAAAATTTCCAAAATCAAATCAAATTGCTATTAACGCTCTATACTCTCGCACATTTGAGAGAGCTCAGACATTTTGTCAAAAACACAAACTGCCAGAACCTGTACGAAGCTTTGAAAAATTGTTAGAAAATTGTGATGCTGTATATATAGCTTCTCAGAATAATACACACTATGAATATGCTCTTCGTTCTTTAGAAGCAGGAAAACATGTGCTCTGTGAAAAGCCAATATGTATTTATGAAGAACATCTAGAACACCTTATAGCAGTAGCAGAATCTAAAAATTTGATTTTAGTAGAGGCTCAAAGACTTTGGACTAAACAAACATTTGCTCAGGTAAAATTCCTCATAAAGCATCAGGAAATAGGAGAAATTTTAGGTTTGGAAGCTTCTTTAGGATCTGCTGGTCAACGACTTGAAAAACGTGTACTAGAATACGGTGGTGGTGCTTTATTTGATTTATGTGTATACCCAATTTTTGCTTTTCTTTACTTAATTGGTGATATAGAAAATATTCAAGCTTACGCTCATTTCTTTGAAACAGGGGTTGATGATTATACTATGATTTCAGTACAACACAAAGGTATAATAGGAAATTTAAGTGCTTCTTTTAATACAAATACTAGAGGTGAGCTCCGTATTAATGGAACAAAAGGAACAATAACGATTCCTAAAATTTTTACAATCCATGATGACGTCTACATACAAAAGGAAAATCAACAAATTGTTTCTTGCCAACAAGATAGCCTTGATATGACTCTAATGGTTCTAGAGTTTAGTAACTATATACAAGGAAAAGATTTGGACAAATATCAATTAAGAAAAGAATTTTCTATAAAATCTGTTGAAATAACAGATAAAGTAAGACAACAAATTAGCTTGGTATATCCTTTTTGAATATTTTTTATCTTCATTTTAATCGAAAACACCCTAAACTAGTTTAGGGTGTTTTCGATTAAAATGCTATATTCTATCTATATTTAGAAAAATATCGGTATCTTAATTATTATATCAAGTCACCAAATCCCAATTTAACTAAGTTTGCTTTTGATAAAGCTAAACATTCAAAAGGATCTTTTCCATAAGTATCATCTTGTTCGATGAATAAATATTTTGCTCCAGTTTCAATACCAGCTTTAATAATATTCACAAAATCTAATGATCCTTCTCCAACTTCCGCAAAATGTACAACATTTTCAAAAGCCTTAAATACTGCTGGCATATTTGTCATATCGATGCCTTCAAAATTAGGTTCTACAATTTTATAATCTTTCAAATGTAATAACTCTAATTTTCCTTTATAACTTTTAATGAATTCTACTGGGTTTTCTCCACCTCTTTGAACCCAAAAAACATCTATCTCAAAACCTATTTTTTCTGTGTTATCTCTCAATAAGTCTAAAAGATATTTACCATTATATTTTATAAATTCACTATGGTGGTTATGGTAATATAATTTTATACCATGTTCTTCTAGCTTTGTTGCATATTCATCACATAGTTTTGCAAAAGATATAGATTTTTCCATAGAACCAAGATACTTAAATGGAAGTATCCCTATTCTTAAAAAATTACAATTTAACATCTTACAGTCAGCAACAATTTTATCAAAATGTGTGCTTAATGATTCCATTCCGGGAGCCATAGGCTCAACACTTGCACTTAAGGTTGCGATTTCTATATTAAATTCTTCACTTGCTTTTTTTATTTCTGCTACATTTTCTGGAGTCATTGGTATCTGAGATACTTCAACACAAGAAAATCCTAAATCGTGTAGTTTTTTTAAAGTATTATAAACACCTTCTTTAGCTGCGACTTCACGTAGCATCATCATTTGAACGCCTATTTTTGCCATAATGATTTCTCCTTTTACTTTATATTAGTAAATGTATTTTCAAACCGGTTTTTCTATATTCTCTTGGCTAGATTCCATAATCGTTTCTATTAATTTTAAAGAAACTGCTGCTTGTCTGACATTGACATAATCATTTGTATTATGTACAATAGCAGCATAAAAACTATCTATTGCAAAAAAGTGACTAGCCCCATAATAATGTTTAGATCCATCTAGTTTTTTATCTTCACATATAAATTCTTGCTCAAATGTCAATGTATCATATTTATAAAGCTTATTATCAAATATCTTAAAAGATACCTTTTCAAAAACCATTTCAATTTCTACATTAGAATTAGCACAATGTCCAATCGTAGCAAAATAAATACTAGTTGCTTCACTATCTTTATACTTTAGATATGCTACAACCGTATCCTCTATTTCTGTTAATGGAAGTGTAAAGTTAATTGCTTTTGCATTAATCTTATCAAAATCTCCGCCTATATAACTTAGTAAATCAAGAGTGTGAATAGTTTGATTCATCAACACACCGCTACCTGCAAGTTTTATTTTACCCCGCCAAGGTGCAGTATTATAATAATCCATTGTTCTACACCAAGTTACAATGCCTTTTGATCCTAAAAATTTTCCATAATCTTTGTTGTGCATGAGAGATTTTAGTTTTATACTGGTAGCATTATATCTATTTTGTAAACATACCCCTATTTTTATATGATAAGTTTTTTCTAAATCAAAAAGTTTTGTTGCTTCTTCATAACTTAATGTCAACGGTTTTTCTGTAAAAACATTAATACCTTTTTTGGCACATTGTATAATTGTTGGAAAATGTAAAAAATGAGGTAAACAAATATGCACACAATCAAGTTTTTCACTATCAAGCATTTCTTCTATATCTGTATAAAAATTAACACCTTCAACTATTGATTCTTTATCTTTATCTATATCACAAACAGCTATAAGTTTAGCAAATTTACTATCTTCTACTGCCTGTCTGTGAATAGGGGATACTGTTCCAAGACCTATTATTGCTACTTTGAGCATCACACTAACCTCGGTTTTTAAATTGATTACTTATTCTTTTCTTCTTTGATTTTTTCGTTTAATTTTTCTAAGAATAAATCTTCATCAAAATCAATATCAATTTCTTGATCCAACCAACTAGATAAATGAATAGCATTAGCAATTCTAACACCATTTATTCCATCAGATCCTGGTGCTACTAAAGGTGTTTTGTTGACAATACTAGATGAGAAATTTCTAAGAACATCCCCATGCTGTAATCCCCATGCGCTTGGAATTTCAATAGTTTCTTGCGTATACAATTCAGCATTACCGGAACCACCCATCATTAATTTAAATACTTGTTGTAGATCTTTAGTATCGTCATTGACTTCTTGTTCTGATTTTACAAGTCTTGTAACAGTTGCTATTTTTGAATTTTCAACAACTATCTTACCTTTGTCTCCTAAAATCTCCAATCTATCTGTACCGACAAGATCATGAGTACAGGTAACAAAAACACCTGTCGCTCCATTACCATAATCAAAGAGTACTGTAACTTCATCTTCAACGATAATATTTCTCTGATAGCCATATTTACATTTAGCATAAACTTTTTTAGGCATACCACAAAGCCACTGTAAGAGATCTATTTGGTGAGGTGCTTGATTGACTAGAACTCCACCACCTTCACCTTCCCATGTTGCTCTCCATTGAGACATATCATAATAAGCTTGTGGACGGTACCAAGTAGTAATAATCCAATTTGTACGTCTTAAGTTACCAATCTCACCACTATCTATAATTTCTTTAAGTTTTCTATACAGAGGGTTCATTCTTTGGTTAAAAAACACCCCAAATATAAGCTCTTGCTTAGCTTTTGCTACATCAATAACTTCTTGAACTTGTTTTGTATATACTCCAGCTGGTTTTTCGAGCAATACATGTATATCACGATTTAAAGCATCAATACCCATTTGTGGATGTAAGTAGTGAGGGACACAGGTAACAATAGCATCTACATTTCCACTATCTAACATTTCAATATGGTCTGTATATACAGGAATATCTGGAAACATTTCTTTTAATTTTGCAACGATATCTGGATTAATCTCACAAAATGCTCCAATTTCTAAGTGTTCAAAATCTTGTTTTTCCATTGGAAAACCTGCAGGTCTAACATTTTTACCTGTTATGAGAGTGGTATAAAAACCTCCCTGTTGACCAACACCTATGATTCCTAAACGTACTTTATTCATTTGTTCACTCCTATTTTTAGAATTATTTTTATTTATTGGTTTATTTACTTAACTATACTCTTATTTTTTTTAGAATTTCATTTATTGCTTTATATTGCATTTCATATCCTTGTTCTCCTGAGATGTTAGCACTTTCATTAACAACAGAGGAAGCTTCTTCAAGCTCTAAACTTTGTAAGGATCCAAACATTGCTAAGTGTGGTTCTAATGTTAAAAAACCAGTATATCCATTTTTTATAGCAATTTCTAAGATTTCTTGTATTTTTCCATCACCTGTTCCACAGAGAACATTATAGCTTAAATTATAAACAGCATCTTTAATATGAAAATATAATAAATGTTCTTTTAAAAGATTATAAGCTTCCATTGTATCTTCTTTACATTGAACAAAATTTGCAAAATCAAAAATACCTTTGAAGTAATCAGAGCCTACTTTATCAAAGATAACTTTACATCTTGATGCTATATCTCCAAAAATATCTTTTTCGTTTTCGTGGAGTAATATAACATTATACTTCTGTGCAATTTCTGCAAATTTTTTAATTTTTTCAATAACTTCAAATTCAAAACTATTAGGATCTGTATCTTTTCTTATGAAAAAACTAAAAATTCGTATATAATTACAATTTAGTATGTTTGCAATTTGACAAATATTTTCTAAAATAAGCAATTGTTTTTGAAAACCTTGTTCATCATCTATAAAAACTTTACCTATTGGTGAACCTATAGAAGATACCTTCATGTTTTTTTCTTTTAATTTTGGTAAGACATCTCTTCCAAATTCATTAGGAGTAAAATCTCCAATATTTTTACCATCTATCCCTCGCAAAGAAATATATTCCATCCCTAAAGATTTTACAACTTCTATTTGTTTTTCTAAGTTATCAGAAATTTCATCCGAAAATCCAGATATAAAAATACTCATAATCACTCCTATTGCTTATAATTAATTTGATGTTTTATAATAAGTATAAATCATTATACTTTTGCAGATTCTTTGATTCTTTGGATCTCTGCTTGAATTTCTATCATTTTTTCTTGTGTTAATGGATAAAATTTCATAGCTATTAATGAACATATCCATCCTAGTATAGGCATTCCTAAGAATAAAAATACACCTATGTATAAAAGTTCTGATGTTAAAGGTGTTTGTGCTGTAGGTAAGGTTGTAGTAAATCCTATCATTGCTAAGGCTAAGCCAACTACTGTTGCTGCGAAAGCTGAAATCAATTTATCTACTAAAGAAAATAATGTTCCCATCATTCCTGGAATATATCTACCAGATCTAAATGTTTCATAATCTGCACAATCTGCTATCATAGGTATTGCTATACTAGAGGAAATATTTCTAACACCTAATAATAAGATATAGATACCAATAAATGTTATAGAAAAAACATTCAAACTTGATATACTTAAGCTTGGCATAGGACCAAATAAAATTAATGAAGCTAGTACTACTGCAAAAGCTAAACACATCCAAGTAGAAACAACTATTGCCTGTTTTTGTCCAAAATTAGCAGCATATTTAATACCAATAGCTAAAACAATAAGTGAAGGGATAGAAGTCAATGCCAATATCTGTCCCTGTATCGTAGAACTACCTGACGCAATAGCAAATACAATTATTCCAACTGATACATTTCCCATAGTACTATTTGCAAGTTTATCTGTAGAAGCAGCAAAAATAAGCATTTGTATTGCTCTATTATTTTTTAGAACTTCACCATAATCTTTAAATGTAACTTTTACTTCTGTACCTAAACCAAAAAACTCTTTTCTATCTTTTTGTGATATCCCTATAATAGCTAAACATGTGAGAATACCAGAGAATACAATCGTGAATAATAAAAGTTCTTGATGTAAAGCAACATTATTCAAGCCATTCAAATCTCCAATAGTATGTTTTGGTACTAAATAGTTTAGGACATACCATGGTAAAAAGGCAAAATATATGGTATTATAAATACCATCATATAAGGAAAATGTAGGTCTTTGTGTTGGGTCATTGGTAAGACAAGCTTGTCCTGCTTTGGTACAAGTACACTGAAATGTATATCCAATAATATATATACTATATATAAAAACAAAGTATATTAATCTAAATGTTTCTGGCACCAAATATACTGTATTAATCATGATCGTTGTTGCTATAACCATGATCACATACCCTAAAAGCATAGCAGGTCTAAATTTGCCAAATTTGGTATCGTTTTGATCTATAAAAAAACCAATAATGGGATCAGTTATTCCATCAAACATTCTCATAGCTGTCAATATAAACGATACTGCAACAACTGCTAATCCCGCGACACCTACAGCATAATAGGTAATATAAAGCATAAAGCCTAGAAAAGCATTAGTGGCTAAATTATTCATCACAAAAAATGCCATCTGCCAAATTTTTGCTCTATTATAAATAGTTTTTGAATCAGTCATAATGTACTCCTTCTTTAAATAATATGTTATTTTAACATTTTAATATGTCAATTTAAACCCAAAGCAAGTCCATCTCATTATAACAACATTTATTCACTATAACTTGTAAAATACCACTTTAAATGTTTTTATATATTATCAATTATTAGAATACGGATTTATTACTTGATTTCATATTGTAACATATTATTTTAAATTTACAAGGAGTTTATTTATTATAGCAACAATCCCACTCAATTAACTATACTATAAAACTTTAAATAAAAATAACAATTTCTTAAAAACAATTCCAACAAGAAGTTTTGAGAGATATTGTCGTTTAAGCTATAAAACAAATCAGCATATAATAACCCTCTATTAAATAGAAGATTTTTATATGCTGATTTCTAAAATTCTAGTTTCTGATTGATCTTTTAATAACAAATAGTAATTTCCTAATATTGAAAATTGTAAATGTTGTACATCATTATTGTTTTTTCTACTTATCAATTCTCCTTTATCATTGATAATAGTATAGGAGCTATTTCTATTTTGACTTTCAAGATACATCTCCCAAAGATTGTTTTGATTTTGAACTAAAGTAATAATCAAATCAAAAAAACTGTATTTATAACAATGTAATTGTTCTTGACCTCGAAAACTTAATTCTTTTTCTTGTAATAAGTTTACCGCTCCCTCAAAAAAATAAGTGCATTGATCTTTAACTGTTGAAAATGAGATTTTATTAACTTCTTTTTCTGTATAAGATTTTATTTTAGCAAGTTCTATCATATAATTTAATCCAGCTTCATCATTCAATAGTTCATTTGAAATTCTTTCAGAATCTTTATCCGAAAGTTTATTCTCAAGATAAAGTAATAATTCCCCTAAATCATATTTATTTGGTTCCATATTTTCCATCTATTATTTTAATAGATATTAATTTTCTAATTTTTTATTACTAAAATTTTTTTCATTTGTATATTAATTCTTTTTATTGTTCGATAAGCAGTATTGTAATCTTTAAAAAATTTAATAAACACCTTGAAGATATTATTAGTTAGTCTTTTTAGAGCCCTAATATACTTACTTCGTCTGTTTTTTAATCGTAAGATTTTTTGTTCATATCCCTTATCATCAACACCTGTTTTCTTGATTAAAATATTTTCTAAATGAGCAATACTGTGATCTACACTACCAATCATTTTTATATAAAATTCTTTTTGTTGGTAATTGTCGTATTGTACTTTTAAAATTTCTTGATAATATTCCATTATTTCTGATAAAGATTTCTTCGTAACTTCCATAATAATATGTAATATGCTAGCATTTACATGTTGAGGCATATAATATAAAAGCCATAAACTTCGATCTTCAGGAGAAAGTTGTTCTGTTAACTCTTCCCAAGATGTATGTGATGGTTCTATGTCTCCTAGGTGATTCATAACAAAATTACTAAATTGATTTTCTAATAGTTCTCCACCCAAAACAAAATTTTGAGATGGAACAGTCCCTTTTTTTGAAAAATCACAAAATTTATTATAAAGAACACCATTAAACCAAGTTGTAAAAGTAACTTTTATATTTAATGGATACGATTTAAAAATTTCTTCTGTATGTTCAAGAATATATAAAACAAAATCATGACAAATATCGTCATCACAACAGTATTGTCTTTTAGGCCAATTTTCAACATATAAAAATACGCTGCTCTGAAATTGTGGTATGCTTTCTTGAATATTCCCAGCACGATAATCTGTAATAATATTTTTGATGAAATTTTCATTTAACTGCATTAGACACTACCGTTTTAATTATAAAGATTCCCCAACCCATATAAATCTATAATTACTTTATTAATATTTTACTATAAAAATCTAATAAATCAATAGGATTATCATTTTGATTATCTTGAATACTCATAGGATTAAAAGTTTTAATTTGTACACCTGTTTCTTTTGATATCGCCTTTAAAACTGTAGAAGCCTCTGTAAAAGCATCTTCTATAAGAATAATCTGATTTTTATTTGGTATTTGATTTATTTTATCAATAATAGCTACCATTTTTTTAACAGAAACCTGCTCACCTTCATACTCATATACTGTAGCAATAAGATCAATCTCTAACTCTTCCAATAAATAATCCCAAACTCCATGTCTTTGTACAACAAATATCTGTCTATTAGATTCTTTGTGTAATTTTTTTATTTTTTGATAAGATTCTTGTAAATCTTTAATAAATGTAGCATTATTTTTTTGAAAAACTATTTTATTTTCAGGAAAATCACTACTTAATATTTCTGTGATTGTTTGCGATAGATCTTCTAAATGTTCATAAGATAGCCACAAATGTGGATTGATTTGATGATCATGACCTTTGTGTTCTTCTTTAAGATTATCGGCATCCCCATTCAATAAATATATCTTTTTCGTATTATCAGCTGTAGATAATATTTTCCCATCAAAGTGATCATCCAAAGCGATTATAGTATTTGCTTTTGCTAAGATCATTGCATCAGATGGTTTAAGATTAAAATAATGAGGGTCTGTATTATTTGGAATAATAGAACGAACATCATACTCATCTCCTGTGATGATTCTAATCAAAGAAGCAATCGGTACTAAACCTGTCACTATCATTGGCTTTTGAGATGTTTTTTGTGTTCCACATGTAGAAGTAAAAATCAATAACATCATTAGCGCTGTATTTTTTATATTAGTCAATATATTCCTCCAAGATATAAATACTATAACATATTATCAAAAATATTTCATCTTTAAAGATTGAAATATTATCAAAAATCATATACAATTAACATACTGTATTTTATATATCTTTAATGGAAATTTTTATGAAAACATATATATTATTATTATTTTTACTTCTCAACTCTTTCCCTTTATTTTCTAAAACAATTAAAAAACCTGCTACTACCCCCTATTTTTTTTCTATAGTATCTACTATAGGTGGGGTTTCTAGTATAGGTGGTGGTGCTCCTAATCATACCTCTCCTACATTATGGCTAAATCTAGAATGGGCTATTCCTGTAGGGGTTAAGAATTTTTATCTTTACACTCAATTCAGAAATTCTTTTTTTATAGGGAAGTCTTCTGATCCTTTTTCAAGCCTACTACCTATAATTCATATGGAAAATTTTAAAATGGGTTTTCTTTTAGGATTTGGTGGAGTTGTTGGAGATTGGCGAAACACTGAAAAAAAAGGTTCTTACATTACTTTCAATAGTGGTTTTGTCTTTGAAGGTTCTTATCATAATGGACATGTTGACTCACAATTTATTCCTATAGAATCTAGCCTATTAGAAAGTTTTTATAATATAGGATTTGAAATTAATAGTCGATATCAGTATTCATTTGGTAAATATCAAACTCTTAGTGTTGGTTTTACCATGGGATATCTATATAATCCTATTTCAGGAGATCCTTTTTATCTAGGCTTACACAAAAACATCGTGTCTTTTCACATGCTTTATTATGGTATTAGCTTTGCTTATAACTTTTAACAGGCTCCTTAAAATTAGGTGAGTTTTACATACTAGGTTATATTACTAATAAATATTGTGCATACAAATTATATGGAGGGCATATGCCTATTACAGAAGAATTTATTGAGTCTCTTAGTCTTAATCAAGAAGATATTTGTACTCGAATTTCAGAAAAACTAAATATTTCTAAAACTCA
>CAMQSH010000007.1 GCA_947036575.1 uncultured Brevinema sp.
TTATTCATATAATGGTGTTACCGATAAAGAAAATATCATTATTCAAAATGGTACTATTTTATTATTAGAAAATGTTGAAATTGCTTGGGTAGCAGATTCTGCAGCTGAAAATTTATTCAAAGCAAATATCATTAAACATCAACCTTTTATTACTGTTAAAGCAACTGTTAACATAGGAGGAGAACAATTAAATTTACAATCAGGAAAAACTATTAGAATAACAGAAGAATCATATGATATCTCTCTTAAGACTGCAGATGGAACAATAGTTTGGGAGTTTGTTACTGCCTATTCAGCGAGAAAAGCAGTATATAGCTATAATGGTAATTTTGTTATAGTAATAGTATATGAAAATAGTGGTACTATCAGATTAGGTCAAAGAACTGGTAATAATATTCAACTTGCTGGTAACAAGTAGTAAGTTGAATAAGTTTAATATCTTGTACTACAATAGTACAAGTGTGTAGAAAATACAAATAGATAACAAAAATAAATAAACCTCACCTATTAATAAGGTGGGGTTTATTTTGTGATTTTAAAAACAGTAAAGATCTTATTTTTTTCGAAGATTTGCATAAATAGTATGTGGTGATATTTTTAGATGTTCGGCTAATATTTCTACACTACCACGCAGTCTAAAAAATCCTTTTTCGTCTAAGGTGAAAATAATAGATTTGTTTTTATCTTGATAAGGAATAGAGGAATCTTGAAGGATATCTCTTTCTACTTTTTGTAAAATATCTGTCATCATATCTTCTACAGAAGTACTAAAAAATTCTTGGTTAGTATTAGTATTGGAAGGATTCTGAAAAATAGTAAGTAGCTCAGTAACTTTCATATTCAAATTAATATTAACACATAATAATCCTATTAATTTTTTTTGATTATAGATGGGAGTTGTGATACATTTGAGAGGAATATTGTTTGCTCCAATACTCGTATATGGTGAAATAGGCTCATCATTGTTACTTTTGTGTACTAATTCTAAGGCAGTATTAGTGATAGGAGCTCCGACGCTTCTTCCTGAAATATGCCCATTTTCGATGGCAATAACACACTCTTCTATATTCTCTAAAGAATGAAGTACAAATTCATAATTTGAGCCAAATAATTTTGCTAAATCTAGAATTGTTCTTTTGTATGAATTTAATATATCTTTATCTTCTGAAGAAAAATCCATAAAGTACTCCTTATTCTCAAATATAGATTATTATATCTGTTTTTCTCTAATTAATCAATAATTATTTTTACAAACCTAATATTTCCCTAGATTTATGTGTTATTATTTTATACAATCAAAAAACACTTGATTGTATAAAATAATAATATATAATATATTTGTATAAAATAAAATTTATATAGGAGTTTTTCATGAAATATGATTTTGATAAAGTTATAGATAGGTCTAAGATACCTTGTGTAAAATGGCATCCAGAATATCTATCTAAAAGATTTAATGGACATAAAGATGTTTTTCCTATGTGGGTAGCAGATATGGATTTACCTTCTTCAGAAGGAGTTCTTGCACGTATTCAAAAGGTTGTAGATGATGGGATCTTTGGATATGCATGTCTTGATGATAGTTTTTTTTCTGCTGTTAAAAGATGGAATTTAAAAATACATCAGTGGGATATTAAAACAGAATGGATTGTTTTTACAGCAGGTGTTGTAGCGACATTAAATTTTATTATTCATGAGTTTACAAAAGAGGAAGAATCTATTTTAATTCAATCTCCTGTATATTATCCTTTTAAAAATAGTATTATTAATAATAATAGAAATTTAGTACTCAATCCACTTATTGATACAGGAAGTAGTTATCAGATTGACTTTGTAGATATGGAACAAAAGATAGTAGATCATAATGTGAAATTATTTATTATGTGTAGTCCACATAATCCAGTAGGAAGAATATGGACAAAAGAAGAATTGACAAAAATGGGAGAGATTTGTCTCAAGCATTCTGTTTTAGTGGTTGCAGATGAAATTCATAATGATCTTATTTTATTTAATAATAAACATACAGTATTTGCTAATATATCTGAAGAATTTGCGATGAATTCAATTACCTGTACAGCACCTAGTAAAACTTTTAATTTAGCAGGATTACATTGCTCCCTGATTATTATTTCTAATCCTGATATAAGAGAAAAATATCAATCTAGACTTACCAAGTTAGGGGTAGGGGGAATAAATATTATAGGAATGGAAGCAACAAAAGGTGCTTATTTAGAAAGTGATGAGTGGTATCAAGAGATGTTGACATACTTAGAGGGAAATTATAAATATCTTTGTGAATTTGTTTCTGAACATATTCCACAATTCAAAGTGTATCCTTTAGAGGGAACTTATTTAACGTGGATAGATATGAGATCTATGAATTGGACAGAAAAAGAAGTAGAAGAGTTTTTTGAAGTCAAAGCTAAGTTAGGTGTTGACTATGGATCTTGGTTTGGTGATGACAGTGTAGGCTTTTTTCGTTTGAATATAGCGTGTCCTAGATCTCTTTTAACGGAGGGGTTAAATAGAATTAAAAATGCCTTAGAAAAATAGGGTATTTAATAAAAAATGAATAGGGGAGATAAATATGTCTACAAAAGATTTAAAAAGAGTTTTAGGTTTTGGAGACTTGATGGGGGTTGCTTCTGGTCAAATTATAGGTGCTGGAATAATGAGTTTAACAGGTATTGCAATAGCAGCTACAGGAAGATCTGCTAATATAGCATTTCTTATTTCTACAATATTTATTGTATTAGCACACATTCCTTTAGTACTGTATAATAGCACCCTTCGATTAAGAGGAGGCATGTATACGATTTTGTCTACTTTTGTTGGACAACGTTGGGCAGGATTTTGGATTATTACACAAATTGTTGGTAATATTTCAGTATCATTATATGCTATTTCTTTGGCTCAATATATAGCTGTTTTATTACCAGGTATTAGTGAGACAGTTATTGCTTTAGTTATGTTAACGGTGTTTTTTATTGTTAATTATTTAAGCGTGTCAGGAGCTGCTAAATTTCAGCAAGCTATGATGATTATTTTATTAGTAGCTTTAGCTGTTTTTGTTTTTTTTGGTATTCCCCATGTACAATGGAGTACTTATTTTCAAAATCCTGGATTTACTACTGATGGTATAATGGGATTATTACAAACATCGACTTTATTAGTCTTTGCTACAGGTGGAGCAGAACTAATTACAGACCTTAGTGGAGAGGCCAAAAATCCTAAAAAAGATATTCCTATAGTAATGCTTGTTTCAACTTTAGGAATTGCAGTTATTTATGCTGTTATTTGTACAGTAGCAGCAGGTATCCTTCCTATAGAAGTTGTTGCGAATCAAACACTAGGTGTTGTAGCAAAAGAATTTTTACCACATCCATTATTTGTATTTTTTATAACAGGTGGTGGTATTTTTGCTATAGCGACAACACTTAATGCAAAAATTGGTACTATGTCAAAACCACTTCTTCAAGCATGTGATGATGGCTGGTTTCCTAAAAAATTAGCAACACTCTCAAAGCACAAAACACCTACATATTTATTGTTGTTTTATTATCTTGTTGGAGCTATTCCTATTATTTTTAATGTTAGTATGGGTGTTATTGCTAGTACAGCAGTGATTATTTCTATGGTTACACGTTTAATAATATCTATTAATCTTTATAAGATCCCTCAAAATTTTCCTGAAGAGTGGAAAGAGTCAGTGTTTTATGTGTCTGCTAAAAATTTAATAATATTAAGTGTTGTTGCATCATGTTCTTCTATTACTATGGTAGTATTACTAACTCTCAAAGCACCGTATTATCAAATCATAGGAACATTTATTACTATATTTGTGGCTACGATTTTTATGAATGTCCGCTATAAAAAAATAAAAGATACGATAGAGATATCTTATGAAACAAAATAATGAGGAATTCTAATGTTTAAATTTGTCTTGCTTATATTATCTTCATTCTTTTTTGCTACAGCATTACTTTCTAATCAAATTATTGCCCAAGAAATGCCTCCAGGGACTGCTACGTTTTTTAGGTTCTTTATAGCAAGTATTCCTATGATAATTTATAATTTAGTTAGATCAGTTAATTTAAAGATAGAAAAAAAAGATTTATTTTATTTGATGTTTTTAAGTTTTATGGGATATACAATAAATGGGATATTATTTACAATAGCAATGAAATCTTCATCAGCAATAAATGGATCAATTATTTCTACTTCTGTTCCTATTTTCACTTTATTATTGAGTGTTATTTTTTTGAATAAAAAGATAAGTTTTTTAAATGTATGTGCTATAATACTATCATTATTTGGTGTATTATCAATGATTTTAGATTGGGATTTTTCTCAATTATTTATGTTAGGCTCTAAAGGCGATATATTATTTGTATTAGGAGTGCTAGCATCTTGTGTGTATATTGTAGGGGTACAATCTTTATTAAAAAAGTATGATACTTTTGTAATTGTTATGTATATGTTTATACTTAGTTTTTTAACGGCGATTCCATTTGTGATACCTGAATTGATAGTTTATAATATAATGGATACTTCTACTGAAGTATGGGTGGCTGTACTCGTTTATGGAATTTTTGGGGCTGCTGTTGCACTTAGTCTTCAACAGATAAGTATTAGGCATTTTGGTTCTATAGTCGCAGCACTTGCTATTAATTTAGTTCCTATCTTTGTAGGTATTTGTTCATATTTTTTATTTGGGACTATTATCTCATTAAAAAATATTATTTCTATGATGATTGTAATTTTTGGGGTAGTTGGTAATATTGTTATTACTGATCAAGATATAGGTAAAGTGAAAAATACTGTTAGTAATTTATAATAGCCTCAAACAGTTACTTTTTATCGAAAAATATGGTATAATGTGTGTAATTAATGTAAATAGGAGAGTTTTATGAAAAAACAAATTTCTACAACAAAAGCACCAAGTGCTATTGGACCTTATTCCCAAGCTATTGCAGCTAATGGGATGCTTTATGTCTCAGGACAAATCCCAGTAAACCCTGCTACAGGTGAAGTAAGTGCAGATATTTCTGAGCAAACAAAACAAAGTATGGAAAATATAAAAGCTATCTTAGAAGAAGCTGGAACAGACTTTTCTAAAGTAGTACGTTGTGGGATCTTTATTAAGAATATGGACGATTTTGCAAAAATCAACGAAGTGTATGGAACATATTTCATAGAACCATATCCTGCAAGAGCTACTGTAGAAGTTTCTCGTTTACCAAAAGATGTTTTAGTAGAAATTGACGCTATTGTAATATTATAATAATTATTAATTAAAATTCAAAAAAGTACCTGACTTAAGTTAGGTGCTTTTTTAATGTTAATTATTTAAAACACTTATCTTTAGCGATATTTTTTGATTTAATCAAAAAAAACTAGATTTAATAAAATAATAAAGTACAATATATATATATAATTAGTTTATTAATAATTATTGTAGAAATTGATAATATCGTATTATTATAAATAAAAATAATATTTTAGGAGAAAAATATGAATTTAGCAAAAGTTGCAAGACGTCGTTATACAGAGGGTGTAACACCTTTAGAAAAATTAGACAATTTTACTAAAGTATTGAACGGACCAACAATTTATATGAAAAGAGACGACTTGTTAGGAGGAACTTCTGGTGGAAATAAAACTAGAAAATTAGAATTTGTGATGGCAGATGCTATAAAACAAGGTGCTGATACAATTATTACTGTAGGGGCACCTCAATCTAACCATTGTCGTTTAACTCTTGCTGCAGCAGTTAAAGAAAATATGGATTGTCATTTTATTATTGAAGAACGGGTTCCTAACTCTTACAAAGAAGAAGCAAGTGGTAACAACTTTTTATTTAAATTACTTGGGGTGAAGTCTATTAAGGCTGTTGTCAAAGGAACAGACTTAATGGCTGAAATGGAAGCATTAGCTACTGAACTCAAAAAACAAGGTAAAAAACCTTATATTATTCCTGGTGGAGCTTCCAATAATATCGGAGCTTTAGGCTATGTATCTTGTGTAGAAGAAATTATGTCTCAATTATTTGATAAAAACCTTCAAATAGATTATATCGTTGTACCTAGTGGAAGTACAGGAACTCATGTTGGTATGTTAGCAGGTATGCTTGGAGTTAATGGAAATATTCCTATTATTGGTATTGGTGTCAATAGACTAAAAGATATACAAACAGAGGCGGTTTATACACTAACAAAAACGGTGATGAATGATCTAGGTATTAGAACGCCTTTACAACAATCAGATGTTATCGTATATGATGAATATATAGGAGATGGGTATTCTTTACCAACAGATGGAATGATAGAAGCTGTTCAAATGTTAGCTCGAACAGAAGGAATTTTATTAGACCCTGTATATACAGGTAAAGTAATGGCTGGAATGATAGGACTTATTAGAAGTAATTTCTTCAAAAAAACTGATAATGTTCTTTTTCTACATACAGGTGGGTCTCCAGCATTGTATGCTTATGAAAATATTATTTTAGAAAAAGATTTTTACACAAAAAAATAAATTAATATAATATATCAAAAGGAGTAAAAACGATGTCAATTAATGATATACTATTTCCCGTTGCTATTTTAGTAGCAAATATTATTCAAGGTATAACAGGGTTTGCAGGATCTCTGTTAGCTATGCCCCCAGCTATTCATTTACAAGGATTAGAGACTGCTAGAGTAGCGGTAAACTTTTATGGCTTAATTAGCTGTACTATTATTTTCTTAAAATCATATAAACAGATCGTATGGAAAGAAGCTGCTAAAATGGCAACAGGTATGCTTGTAGGTTTAGGAATAGGTGTTGTTATTTTAACAAAATTTAACGCTTCTATTTTACTAACTATTTATGCGATTTTTATTATCCTAGTGGCTTTAAAAGGCGTTTTTGTTAAAAAAGAATTTAATGTACCTTCACTTTTGATGTATGGAGTTTTATTAATTGCAGGTATTTTCCAAGGTATGTTTGTATCTGGTGGACCTCTTTTAGTAATCTATACAGCAAAAGTTCTTAAAGATAAAACTCTTGTTCGTGGTACTATGTCTATTGTTTGGATTGTCTTAAATGCAACATTAGCAATTACCCAATTCACTCAAGGTCAATTTACTCCTCATGCTGTTCAAGTGACTTTATTAGGTATCCCAGGAATGTTCTTAGGAATATACATAGGAAATAAAATTCATGATAAAATCAGCGCTGATAAATTTATGAAACTTGTTTATATTCTTGTTGTGTTATCAGGTCTTTCTTTATTATTAACATCTTTAAATTAATATATTTGATATATAATTAATATTTTATTTTAATATGGGAGCATATTATGAAAGTTACATTTAGTAATAAAACACAGGCTGAAATTGCAATTGCAGGTCATGTAGGCTGTGGACATAGTCATAGTTTAAATAATCAGGTACAAGATGATTGCCCTGGATTAGCGGTAATGCTATCTCTATACAAAGAAGCCGCACCAATTTCGTTGTTAGTAAAAAGAGTAACAGCGTCCAGTGATGGGCATTTAGAAGTTGAGCTAGAAAGTGGTGGTATTGGTAAAGCATTTGCTTGTAGAGGAATTACACCACAAGAAATTAAAATGATGCAAGGATTGATTGGTAAAGAAGCTATTTGTACTCACACTGTTGTTGCTGATATTTTTGGTCGTTTTTATGGTCAAGGAGCTACAGAAGTACCTGTTGCTTTACAAACCGCGGTAGCTAATGCTGCTTTAGCTAGTTTTAAGAAAAATTTCCCAGATAAATTTCATGGTGCTGGAGAAGGTCTCGAAGGCAACTGTGGAGAGTTATTAGGAACAATGTTAGAAATTGATGGTATTCCTGTTGCGACACTTGCTACAGTTAATGCTACTTGGGGTGGAATAGGACCTAACGAAGATCTTGAGGGAAACTCAAATTTATACGATAAAGGACCTTTACTAAGAAAATTAGGTATGGAATATTTACCAACTATTATTATTGAAGCTGTTGTTTATAATGCAAATTCTAATGGATTAACAGAAAATACATTCTTCGCAAGAGGACATGATGAAGATGACAATCCTTTTGTCGTAGATAGTATTTGTAAAGCTGCTGAATCCCTAAAATTACCTCTCAAAAGAAGTGACTTTGGTATGAAACGTATGCCCGGTGCACTTGCTGCTAATACTAAAAAAGTTGGCGAAAACATTATTCGTTTAGGTGAGATTATCAGAGATGCTGATGATTGTAAACTAAAAGTACAAACTGTTGCTGAACTTAATAGATATGCTAGCCAAGATGCTGGTGGTGTTACTTTTATGTCTAGTACTCTTCACCAAGAAATCGGTGGAACAGGTGTGTTAAAAACTACTTGTGGTGTTATCAATCTTATTGTTACAGAAGAATATATTAAAGAAAATATCATACCTTGGTTATCACCACAGATGATAGCTGATTATGTAAATCTTGTCAAAGCTACGGCTCTTGAGCTTTATAAAGTAAGAGATGCTGCAAATAAATATATTAAAAAAAGATAGGAAATAATTTTGAAACAAAAATTAAAACGTTATCCTGTTGCTTTAACAGGACTTGCTCTAGGTATTTCTGGCTTGAGTGCTGCTCTTGCTACAGTTTTTGGGAATAGTGTATTATATTTGGGAGCAATAATATCTTCATGTTTTTTGATAGCTATTCTTGCTAAAAATTTAATGTATCCTCTAGTATTATTAGAAGAGCTTAAACATCCTACAGTAAGTAGTTTTGTGCCGACTTTTGATATGGCATTAATGATAATTTCTTCAGCTGTAGTGTATTTTAATCCTTTTTTAGGTAAAACACTGTGGCTTTTAGCGATAGCTTTACATGCTGTTTGTTTGGGATTCTTTTTAAAAAATAGACTTACTGAATTTTCTTGGGATCATATGATACCGAGTTGGTTTGTTCCTCCTATTGGTATGGTAGTAGCTTCTGTTACAGGATCTAATATGGGTTTTCCTCTTGTAAGTCAATATATCTTTTATATTGGTTTTGCTTTTTATGTAGTCATGTTACCAATGATGTTTTATAGAGTGATTTTTGTTAATATTATAGGTGATGATAGACTTCCTTCTTTTGGAATTATGGCAGCACCGCCAAGTTTGTGTTTAGCAGGGTATTTAACAGCTTTTTCAGATCCTAATGTTATTATTGTAGCGGTGTTAGGTGGTTTAGCATTATTTAGTACCTGTTTAGTGTATATGTCTATGATTAGAATTTGGAAAATTAAATTTTCTCCAATGTATGCATCATATACATTTCCATTAGCAATAGGATCAACAGCAATGATTAAAATATCAGATTATTTAAAGTCTACAGAGTTTTATTCTTTATTTAGAACGATTTCAATGATAGAATTAACAGTAGCAACAATAGTTATTTTTTATATCTTTATTAAAATGATTTTATGGGTATATTATAATATCCATAAGGCACAAGATTAGTTTTAAGTTTAAGTGATGTGCTGAGTAAGAGCTATTAGTCATTTCATTCCTATATCTCTAAAAAAAAGCCCATAGGGTCTGTACTGCTATACAATTGTTATAGATAAAATCTAAATATTTCTACTCAGTACTTACACCACACAATTATACAAACGCCTATGGGCAATTAATATAAAGGTACTTGGTGTAAGTACTAAAAACAAATATCTAGACACAATTCTTGTATTTAAAATGAAAAAAGATTTTCTATATAGAAAATCTCTATCTTAAAAATACAAGATAGAAAACAAATAGATTATTTCTAATCTATAACAATTATATAGCATATATATTGTAAATCAGATTAAAAATTTTGTCAATAGAATTATTAAACTATTGTTATTCATGGTAAAATTATATATAATAAAGAAATAATTAATTGGGAAAGTTAAAAATGCTATTAAATTTAAACCAAACATCAAAATTAGAAATTTTTTTACAAATGCAACAAGGTTATGTTTTATATATGATATTTCCCCTAAAGATGATAAATTAGTAGATATCTTTAATCGATTTTTCTATTCTCCTATTCAACAATTTGTACAAATACCCTATTAATACATATACTATATCACAGGAGATACTCCCTATATCAATAAGCATAGTAGAATTTTGCACATATTTTGATATAGAAATAGAAGATAAACGAGAAAGACTAAAAGAGCTACAAATTTAAGAAAACAACAATCAAAATATATTAACTTAATCAAAAAACACACACCCGTACTAATACAAGTGGCAGTCACCCCTCGCACCCGAATGGGTGTTTTTTTGATTTATTATTAAATATTTATTAGCTCATATCAATTTGGGTAACTTTATTAGAGTTGGAATTTATCATAAATTCTTTCAACTTTATTATTTTTTATACGTAGTTCTATTTTGTTATTTCCAATGGTATACTCTACTATATTAGCAATGTCCTTAGTGGAATCTACAGGAACTTGATCGTCATGGACACCTGTTGTACTGGCAAATTTTAACCAAAAAACATTATCTTCTTTTTTAGCAAAAGAGAGATCTTTTCCTATGATATGATATTCATTTGTTTTATATCCATGTGCCTGAGGGGGACCTTGAGTACTGTATTTTATTGAATAATATGTAATAGAATGATCGCCTGCAAATAGTGTAGGATTTAATTTTATTGGATCATATATGGAGCTAGCCTTTATATCTGTAATTTTATGATTTTTAATAGTTATTTGATATTGAATAGCTATTCCCTCATGATTGATAGTATACTCAGCTGAATCTCCCTCATAAATAATCTTTGTATCAATATAAAGATCTATATTTTGATTTTTAAAAGTTATTTTCTGTAAATGAGTGTTTCTAATATTCTCAATAGTATCTATGCCTTCAGAAAATGCAAGTGTTTTAGATACTCCGTTATTAATAGAATAGGTGATTGTATGCCCAGATTTAATCATATCAGCAGAAAGTAAGGATTTCGTAGGATTGATATTTGTTGCAAGCATTATCATTGTATGAGTGGGAATATCTTTTTTATTCCAAGTACTTAAATGAGCAAAACCTTTTCGAGAATCTTCGGAACGATAAATAGTATTATTTGAAACTCGTACTAAATACAAAGTGTTAGCAAGTTTAGGACTAGCAGAAGAGGGAATGGACATTATGGCTGTTTTACCATCTAAAAACATAGGAGTAGACCCCAATAATTTGTATAAGACATAGGGCTTGTTGTCGACATTTATCATTGCATCCCACATATCACCCTTTAAGTCAAACCATAGGTGTAAATCTAAAGCTCCATCTCCCCAAATATCACTGTATCCATAGTAAGTAGCTCGGGTAATATCTTTAGTGTTTTTTAGCCATTCTTTTTGATACTGAGCTTGAAGGGCTGAGTCGTTGATGAATGTACTTTGCTCAAATTTAAATAAAATAGTAGCTTGTGAGGATTTATCAATAGGGATAAGGGTACAGTTTGCTAATAGGAATAATGTTAGTAAAGTAATCATATTATTTTTCATTATAAATTCCTTTTATTTATTTTGGTTTAGTACCTATGGGGACAAGATCATTAGTGTCAGCAGAACGTCCGTCCCATGAACTAAGGTGAGTAAACCCTCTAGGATTTTTTGTGCGATATAAAGTTTCATTAGAGAGCCGTAACACGTATACAGAATTTTCTAAAGGTGTACTAGCCGAATTAGGCATATAGACAATAGCAGTTTTTTCATCAAAAAAACTAGCAAATTTTGGATCTTTACCACTAACGAGAAGATGAAGATTATGATTCATAGCTGGAGTAGTTCCATAAGTAGGACAGTGATTTTGAAGATTTCCTTTGTCAAATAAAAAAATCATATCAAAGGCTCCTCCCCCAAAAATATCCGCTTTACCAGTATAAGGAGTTAATTCCGTAATATTTTCAGTAGCCTTCAACCAAGCCTCTTTATACTGTGCCTGTATGATTGGATCTGTGTTAATAGGTGCTGTCGGATCTTCTTCTTTTACATTACATCCGACAATCATGAAAAATAATAATAGTATTTTTGTTGTCATTTTTCATCCTTTTATTTTATATTTTTTGTTATAATATTTAAAATTTTAAAAAGTGTACTCTATTCCAAACTCTGCTCTTATCCCTGGATTGTAGGGAGAATAAATATTATTTGGGATAGGTCTATAAGATTGATTGGCTAGATTCAAAATGTTAACAAAAAACATTTTATATTTCACGTTAAGATCTAGATAATGTCTAGGGATCTTATCCACAAAACCACTACCGTTAGGCACATCACTCACTAATTTGTAGGTGAGGGTGGTATTCCAAGTATCGTCTATACTTCTCCCTATTATTTTGGAAGCCCATTGCCATGTAGGGGTAGGGGTAGGAGCAAATCCTCTATCATCTTTTTCTTCTGTCCAAGCAAGTCCTGTGTGTATTTCTAGAATATTATTATTGACAAAAAATTTATATTCTCCGCCAATTTCTGCAGAAATAGCAGTAACATCATCAGAATTTATGAGAGTATTTTCTGTGGTAAGCCTAAAACCTCTATCAAGCCAAGCATAAGAAGCATTTGCGAATATACGCCAATGAGATTTATTTACTCCTATTTCTAATCCTGTACGTACGCCGTCTTTTGGTTTCACACGAGGGTTAAGCAAAGGGCTATCAGCCCCAAAACCATAAGCCGTAGTAATATCAGGGAGTACATAAACCCTACTAACATGAGTAGAAGCATAAACACCATTTTTATGTCTTAGTCCTATTGTTAATAGAGGAATAGGGATATAACTATACTGGGAAACTATTTGGTTTAATGCTATATTAAAATCAGCATTTATGGTAGGATTATTTTCTTCTTTGAATACTGATGCCCCAAATTCTGTAATAATATGTAAAAAATGTTCTCCATACTCAGGGACTCCTTTATAACTGTCGGAAGAAGCTCTTGTACCGTCTTCTACTTGATTGAGTTCATAACCCAATGAGACCTTATAAGTATACCTATCAATCTGATCTGCAACACCAGTTTGAATATTTAATTGATGATTAAGATAATCATTAGTAAAAGTATCTGAGGTGACAAATTGATTATAAAAAGTATAATTAGCTGTTATTAAGAATATATCTTTGTCATAACGAAGTCCTATGATCAAGTTGTTCCGTATCACATGATCCACAGAATATAAAGCTTCACCTGTTTCTGTAAAACTATCTGTATAGGTATGAGCCACTAGAAATTCTAAATCTTTCCATACTGTTTTAGAAATAAAAGATAAGCGTTCATAAGTCGAGTTGGGGTAAATGGCGAAATCTGCTCCATCATCAATAGCATAATAATAATCTTTTAATCCAAAATCTCCCAGGAATCCAAAAAATGTTGATCCATCTTTGAATGTCTGTTCGCCTTGAATTTTGGTATAAATATTGGCTGCAGTACTGGCTTTGGTGGTTATTTTTGTATAATTATCAAAAGTAATAGGGATACGAAAATCAATAAAACTTCCTGCATTTACTCCAAAAGGCACCATATTTTGTTTATAAATATCAGTCCTATCTGCAAAATCAAAAGGAAGTAAATCTAGTAATATTTGTCCTTGATTGATACTAGGATCTTTAATCATAAATCCGTCTATTCCCAAAATTGGAGGGGTAGCAGCTCCATTAATTCTGATGGCACTTATCCTTCCTATGGCAGATGATTCAATACTAACAGATGAAGAGCTAATAAGATTTGCAGGAGAATTACCAGTATTGATGGAAGAACTTTGAAAATTCAATCCAGGTCTATACGATTGAGCTACTGAATTATCTTTATTGATCGTAGACTTAATAGGAATATTAGTTGTGTTTGTGTCTTCTTGGGCTATCAACAAAGTAGGAAAAAGAAATAAAAAAATGAGAAATATATAAATGTGTTGCCTCCTGCTAACTTTAATAAAAATTAAAGTTAAATTTGTGATATAACAAACTTTTATGCAGGCGTAAAGAAATGAAAAACCCGAAAAGTATATACTTTTCGGGTTTTAATTTGTGTAGAAAGGAAAGAGAGACTCTAGAAATCTCGGTGTCCTTTCTTCCTTATGCCCGAGGAAGAATGTTGACAAATATAAAAAGCAGGTTTCCTGGCTCTTAGCATACAAACACACCTTCTCCATAAAATGAATGGTATTTTGTGTTTGCTGTAACTAATTACAGTGTCGGGTAACGCATCGGAATTTAACCGAATTCCCTTTTAACTTTTATACAATATTGTATAAAAGCACTTTTATATTGTGTAATAATACTATAAAGTAATTAACTAATTAAGTCAATCACTATTTTAATAATTTAATAACAAGAAGAAATTTTGTTTTGTTCACGTATTTCTAAACGCATCTTAGAGAAAAATAAATCTCTCTGATGATAAGAATTAAATCGCCATTCAATATGAAAAGGAGAAATTACTACATCTGTAATAATCCCAAAGAATGCTGCATAACGAAATATCTCATGAACTGTTTGTTCATAGTTGGAATCTTGATAAATATTTAATAAGTTTTTAATCTCAAAATAAGACATAGAAAAAGTAGGGGAGGAGGTATAGCTATAACCACAAGGATGTTGTTGAAACGCTAATTGCTCAAGTTGATGCAATGATAAAGAAAAATGAAGATTGTCGTAAATACCATAATAATTAAGACACGTTTCTAGCATAGGTGCTCCTTTTTTGTTGGGAATTATTTGATATATTTCTTTAACAAACTAATTCTGTATATCATTTTCTATAACTTTTCGATTTTTGTCAAAATTTAATCAAGTACTTTTTTTTGTTTTACTAGACGATCTTATGTTTTTTATATATCTTTATGATAGTTTATAATAATTTCATGTGAAATTCTCCTATATCAAAAACCCCTTGTATTAATTACAAGGGGTTTTTGGTGACTATATTAGATAACTATTTTTATAATTATTATAATCTTGTAGCACTAAGAAATTTTTATATATTTAAAAATTAAAAATAACGTCTCACTTTTTGTTTATAAGTGAGATAATTATCTCCAAAAACAGTTGTGAGAAACTTTTCTTCTTCTAATATTTGTAAATGAAATATCAATAAAGCTACAATCACTACAGTAAACATCAAAAGACTAGGGAGCATGAGAGCGATACCCATATAAAATAGATCAAATCCAAGAAAAGCAGGATTACGGCTAAATCTCAAAATCCCCTCTGTCATGAGGCTTGTTTTTTGAGAGCTGTTAATACCTGCACGCCAGCTGTCTTTCATGGCGATTACTGCCATGATAAAAAAGAATGATCCTGTCATGGCAAGGATAAAACCAAGGATTCTTTGATATTTAAAAAGATATAAAGTAGGAAAGAAATCTAACAAACTTAGACATTGTATGATAACTAGCCCATAAGTGACTAAAAGTAAACAAATTTCTAATAGTCTGACAGAAGAGGCTTTGTTTCCTTTGGCTAGATGATTTGCTGTTATTCCTTTTTTTTGGAGTAGAAGATTGTTGAGAAGATAAGCCCCATAAAAAATAAGTATAGGTATAAGGGCGAATAAAGATGATTTGTTCATGATATAGCTCCTAATTTGATACTTATGATTTCATTTTTTTATCCATACGACGATGAAGCTGATATTGAGAGAATCGATGTGATTCATCACGTATTCTTTGGATTAAGTGTAGTACAGGAGAGTTTTTAGCTAGTATTGTTCCTAATTTTTGATTGGGCTTGAATATTTCTTCTTCTTGTTTAGCAATAGAAATAATATCTATCGTTGTGATCTTCAATCGATCTAAGGCTTTTATAGCCGATGAGAGCTGTCCTTTCCCACCATCAATAACAATGAGCTGGGGGAGGGCTTTATGCTCTGTGATGAGCTTTTTATAATGCCTATAGACGGTCTCTTCCATAGCGATATAATCATCTTGTTGATTTTCTGCTTTGATATTAAAAAGTCTGTAGGCGTCTTTGTTTGGCTCGCCACCTTGAAATTGTATCATCACCCCAGAAGCGAGAGTTCCGTCAAGTTTTGCAATATCGAATCCCTCGATAGTACTTGGAAAGTTAGTAAGTTGTAATTCTTTTTGTAAATCAGTAAGTGTCTGTAATAAATCTGGTTCTGATAATGCTTGTTCCAAATGTACATGAGCATTTTTTTCAGCAAGATTTAAGAGAGAATATTCTTGAGAATCAGTATCTTCTACGACTTGAATATCCAAATCAATACCATCTTCTCTAAACCATTGTACTAGTTCTGGACAAATAACTTGAAATTCTGGATTGATTAATATCTGATGAGGTAGATTGTCATTATGAGAATATTTGTTGATAATAAATTCTTCTAGCACTTCCATGGTGGTAAATTTATTTTCGTTATCTTTGTTGTGTTTGACAATAAATCCTTCTTTACCAGATAATTTCCCTTGTTTTAACAAGGACACCACAATTCCAAAACTCCCCATTTTTTGATAAATACCAATAATATCGATATTTTTTTCTGAAGAGAGAAATACTTGCTGTTTTTGATCTAGAGCATAGAGTGCATCAAGTTGCTCTTTGTACAATTGCGCTTTTTCAAATAATAATTCTTTAGCGGCTTTGTTCATATTTTTTTGTAAATCAGTGATAATTTTTTCTGTATTACCTGATAAAAAATCAATAGCACCAGCAATAGATTTGAGATATTTTTGTTTGGTGATTTTTTGAATACAAGGGGCAGAACAACGTTTCATATGATATTCTAGGCATTCTTTTTTTGGAAGTATTTTACAAGTCCGTATTTGGAATATTTTTTGTAATATTTCTAAAGTTGCTCTCACATTACTAGAACTAATATAAGGACCAAAATATAAATTTTTATCATCATATTTGTTTCTTGTAATAAAAATACGAGGAAACTCTTCAGAAGTAGTGATTTTTATATAAGGATAAAATTTTCCGTCTTTGAAGGTAATATTAAATTTTGGGAGATGTTTTTTGATAAGAGTTGCTTCCAGCAATAAGGCTTCGTTTTCGTTATTGACAATAATAATATCTATCGTTTTAATTTGTTGTACAAGTAGATGTGTTTTTAGAAAGACAGGTGTTTTGACAAAATAAGAATTAACTCTTTTACGAAGATTTTTAGCTTTACCAATATAAAGAATAGTATCATCTGAATCTTTATAAATATAAACTCCAGGATTTTCTGGAATATCATTTTTGGTATTAGGGGTGAAAATCCCACTAATTTCTGTAGTGATGTTTTTTTTACTCATATATTACACATTTCTTAATTATTTTTTTATTTTTTCCGATTATTTCTTATAAATTAATTATAGGCTATCTTCGACTATTATTCAAGGGAGATCCCATAATTGTGAGGAAATAATATGAAAATATTACATACGGCAGATATTCACCTTAAAGGTAAAGAACATATTTCTATTATAGAATCTATAATTTATGTAGCTAACAAAGAAGGTATAGAGCTCATTATTATTGCTGGAGATTTATTTGATGCTGCTGCTAATGGAAGGGTCTTAGAAAATGAATTATTACCAATTTGGGAACAATTTCAAGGTGATATTTTAATTGTACCAGGTAATCATGATGTGAAATATCTAAAAGATAGAACAGAACTTGCCTCTAATGTTATTGTGGCTAATAAAACACCTTTTTCTGTAGCACTAATCGATGATATTCATTTTGTTTGTGTTCCTTATCAAGACAATCTTTCTTTATCAGATATTAATGTGCCAAGATTTGATTCTTCTGTATTGATTACTCATGGTACTTACAATTCTAAAAATGAAAATACTTATTTTCCTATAGCTATTTCTGATGTTTCAGGTCTTTATAATTATGTAGCGTTAGGGCATTATCACACATGGTTTGATAAATGGGAAAGTGGGACTTTAGTAGTAAATCCTGGCGCACCACGACAAACACGAAAATCTGATAAAGGTGCTCGTTTTGTTGCTATTATTGATACAGATACTTGGAAGATGGAAAGAGTTAGTTTACCAATACTATATATGGAATATAATGTTGTGAATTTATCTGTCGTAGATTCTCCTGTAGATATAGAAGAAAAATTATTAAATGCAACAAAAGAATTAAACAATCATCCTTATTGTGAAATAATGTTATCTTTACAAGGAAGCATTTCTTTTTCTCAATATTCTTTATCTGAATTTATCATAAAGATGAAAGAAATGCTGGATAAAAAAGGGGTAGATATTACTAGAATTCATTGGAATATAGAAAAAATTACGCAATTATCTTCACCAATGATGTATGCCTCTTTTACGAGATTATTAGTAGACAAAATAACGGATGTAGCCCCACAAGAGATTAATGAGTTAGCTCCATTTTTATTTGAGAGATTGCAACAAGAAAATCAAAATATTTTATAAAAAATATTGACATATTTTAAATATAAATATATGATAAACATATAATAAAAATTTCATATTTAGGGAGAGCGTTATGAGTTTAGTTAATAAACCGGCACCAGATTTTACAGCACAGGCTGTTGAGAAAGGAGAGATTAAAGATATTCGTTTATCAGATTATAAAGGACAATCGATTTTATTTTTCTTTTATCCTTTAGATTTTACCTTTGTTTGCCCTACAGAATTACACGCTTTTAGTGATAGTATTGCTGAATTTGAAAAACGTGGCGTTAAAGTGCTTGCTTGTTCTGTTGATTCTGTTATGTCTCATGCTGCATGGCTAAAAACACCTAGAGCAAAAGGTGGAATAGAAGATGTTGTATATCCTATTGTTGCTGATTTAACAAAATCAATTGCAAGAGATTATGGTGTTTTAATAGAAGAAGAAGGTTTAGCATTAAGAGGATCATTCTTAATTGATAAAGATTTTATTGTTCGTATGGAACAAGTATATGACAAGCCTTTGGGTCGTTCTGTAGAAGAAACTTTACGTGTCATTGATGCATGGTTATTCTTTGAAAAAAATGGAGAAGTTTGTCCTGCAAACTGGAAACCAGGTGATGAAACAATGTCAGAAAGTGCTGCTGGAATAGAAAATTTCTTCGGAAAAAAATAGATTAAATTAAATCAAAAATAGCATCTCTAACAATTCGCTGAGATGCTATTTTTTGATAAAATGTAAATAAAATAACAAAATTAATAAGAATAAAAAGAGAGAGTATTATGGATTTAAATATAAATTTAGCTTCTTTTTCATCTTCAGAAAAAAATATTTCTGAAAATGAAATTTATGATGTTTTGATAATTGGTGGTGGACCGGCAGCTCTAAATGCAGTGTTATATACTGCACGTAAAAAATTAAATGTGGCTGTTATTACAGATGATATTGGTGGTCAAATTGCTACTAGTTCTTCTATAGAAAATTGGATAGGTGATGTGGATATTTCAAGTTCAGAGCTTGTTAATCGATTTTATGCTCATATCCAAAAATTTGATGTGCCTATTAAAAAAAATACCAAAGTTAGTAGTATTATTCATGAAGATACTGTTAAAAAAGTTGTCTGTACTGATGGAAAAACATATCAAGCTAAAGCTATTATTGTTGCTACGGGTAAATCTCCACGTCCTTTAGGTGTTCCTGGAGAACTTGAATTTGTTGGAAAGGGAGTTGCTTACTGTACTACTTGTGATGGCCCTGTTTTTGTGAATAAAAAAGTCGTCGTTGTTGGTGGTGGTAATAGTGGTGTTGAAGCAGCTATTGATATGCTTAGCTATGCTAGTGAAGTCGTAATCGTTCAAAATCTTTCCGAATTAACAGCTGATCCTGTTTTAATGGATAAAGTGTTGAACGATAATAGAGTGAGTGTCGTCTATGATTCTGTTTGTGTTCGTATAGAAGGTACAAATAGCGTAGAGAGATTAATTGTAAAAAGCACAAAAACTGATAAAGAGGAAACTATTAATACAGATGGTATTTTTGTAGAAATAGGATTAATCCCTGCAAGTAATTTTGTTCCAGATATGATAAAAAATAAAATGGGCGAAATTGAAATTAATGTAGATTGTTCTACAAAAATAGCGGGAATATTTGCTGCTGGGGATGTAACAACAGTACCTTTTAAGCAAGTAGTTATTGCTGCTGGAGAGGGTGCAAAAGCTGCATTAGCAGTCTACAATTATGTAATCACTTTATAAATAAATAACAAAAAATACAAAAAAGGACAAAAATATGCCAATGTTTGACGAAGCAACAACAAAACAGTTGTCAGGAATTTTAGAAGGATTAGTTAATCCTGTAAAAATTATTTTTTTTAAAGGAAGTAGTGAAAAAAGTACAGAAGCAGAAACTTTTGTAACAGAATTTGCTGATTTTTCTTCAAAAATATCCTTAATTACTTATGATATAGACGGAGAAAAAACAAAAGCTGAAGAGTGGAATGCTTTTGCAAGTCCAGCAATATTCGTGACTACAGAAGACGAATCCTTAAAAGGAGTTGGTTTTTATGGCACACCTGGTGGCTATGAGATTAATTCTTTTCTAATGTCTTTATTAGAAGTCTCTGGTAAAGTAGAAGAGCTTTCAGCAGATCATAAAAAAATTGTTGATGCTATTACAACGCCAGTTTATTTGTATGCTTATATTTCTCTTACTTGTCCTCAATGTCCTCAAGCTGTAATGAATATTCATAGACTTGCAGTAGAAAATCCTAATATTAAATCTTATATGGTTGAAGGCCCTGCTTTTAAAGAATATTCCGAAAAATTTGGTGTAACAGCATTCCCAACTATTGTTCTTGGTGAAAACGAAAAAGAATTGATTGGTGAAAATGCAAAAGATCTTAATCAATTGGTTCAATTATTAGCCTAAAAAATTAAATGCTAAAAAGCCCTAGCTTATGCTGGGGCTTTTTTTATGGTGATTTTTATAGGTGTTTATTCTGCTTGTTTGGTAGCAAAGGTAAAAGCTGTAGTCCAATCAATACTTTCTGTATCAGATTCACTCGTACGTTTTAAAGTATCTCCACTATTTTCTATAATAATACCTACGTATTTTCTAGGATCTCTACTATATTGATAAATTGCCTCTGTAGCACTAGTACCATTATTTCTGGTGTTTTGAAATTTCAAAGGGTTAGTAGGAGTTCCGTTATTGCTATGTTCAGCAATAATAGTACCACGGACTTCAAATGTAGACTTATCTGCATAAGCACCTGCTCCATCATAGTCTTTTCCATCTATTGCATCGAGAAAAGCATTAGCTTCTGTAGTAAATTCATTGGGTGCTTCGTTACAAGAAATAAAGCCAAAAATTAATATAGTAATACATAAATATTTTTTTATCATAGAGCTTTCCTTCTAAAAACTTATTTTAAATAAGTATAGCGATTATTTTTAATATTGTCAATTATTTTATATAAATTTATAATATTAAATGCCTGATCTTTGCAATAAAAAACAAATCCATTTATACTATAAATTGTAGATTATAGATCTTTATAAGCTATAGGAGTTATCATGATACGGAAAAGTTTAATTGTAAAGTTGTTTGATGGATTTACAATGCAACGTTGGAATGATCAACTAAGACCCACAGAATTAGTAGAAGCGGACAAACAAGCTCATTCTATTAGTTTGGCTTATTTTTTGGCACGTTCTATAGAAGATGAAGAAGATATCAATATGCAGGATCTTATAGAACAATATGTGTTTCGTTATTTAGAAAGGATCGTTATTACAGATATCAAGCCAACAGTATTTTCAAAAATTAAATCCAATGATACTCAATATAGAGCTTTGAGGACTTTCGTAAAAGAAACAATGCTTCCTTATTTGGATGGGCTACCAAGAGAATTTATTAATAGATTTATTCATTGGTGTGACAATCCTTTTGAAAACTCAAACACCCTGACAAGACAGATCATTGATATCGCTAGGGCTGATGCTACCCTTTGGGAATTTGATTTATTAAAATTTGCTAATCCTAGTGGATTTGGTATGGATGAGCTTTCTAATGATATGGAGCTCCTAAAAAACAAACATATAGAACTTCGTAGGCATTTAATCGCCAAATTAGAAACAAAACATATTAGAGAAGAAAATAAAACAGATTTATTCACTAACGAAAATTATTCTTCTTACTCTCAATTAGTAAAGATGTTTGGACAAATGCGTTTCCAAGTGCGTTGGGCACAATTACATAGAGAGCCACAGACTTCTGTGTTGGGACATTCTTTTTATGTAGGAGTATTGAGTTATTTCTTCTCATTGTTGTCGGACGCTTGCCCTAAACGTATTTATAATAATTTTTTCACAGGTATTTTTCATGATCTTCCTGAAGTATTCACAAGAGATGTTATTTCACCTTTAAAAACCAATATTCCTGGTTTAGGGAATCTTCTCAAAGAGATTGAACACGAAGAAATGGATAGAAAATTTAAAATGCTCATTCCTGAAAAACTAAGAGCTGAGATGTTCTACTTTATTGATGAAGAATTTAGCGATCTTACTATTCAAAATGATAACATTACAGAACATAAAAATGGAATTATGGCAGAATTTAATAAAGATAAATTTAATCCAAGAGATGGTACTATTGTTCGTTTATCCGATCATTTAGCAGCATATATAGAAGCAGATATGGCTCTTTGTAATGGAGCAACATCTTCTGATTTTATTAATGCAAAAGAAAGAATTAGAGAAACATATAGTCAAAAACAAATAGCGGGATTAGATTTGAAATCACTATTTTTAGATTTTAAATAAGCAAGAGGGATAGATAACGATGGAATTTAATAAAAAAACCTTGGAAATGATGGAAGATGATGATATCTCGATATGGGGTGAATATGCTGATAAAATTTCTAGTTCCGATAGCGAATTTGCAGAACAAATATATCAAAAAATTCTCACTGTCGATGGAGAGCATACAACAGCATTATCTAACTATGCTAGCTTTTTGCAAGAGCAGGGTCGTTATAAAGAAACAAAATTAATTTATAATAGACTATTACATCTAGAAAAAGATAATTCTAATTTGAATTTTAGATATGGAACTTTTTGTGTAGAGATTGGTGATTTTGAATCAGCAGACAGACAATTTATTAAATTTTTAGATCAAGAAATGCTGGCTTCCGAAAGATTAATGGATAAAGCTAATGAACTTGCTGAACAAGGTAAATTTCGATCTGCTGAATGGTATTATCGTTTTATGATGAAGCAAATTCCCGAAGATCCTTTTATTTATAATAATTATGCTTTGTTGTTAGCAGATTTGGGGCGTTTTGATGAGGCTGAAGAATTTTTTAAAAAGGCTCTACTCGAAAATGAAGAATTAGGATCTGATGTTAGTGTAGAATTTAACTATGCTAATTTATTATTTTTGTTGGATCGTATAGAAGAAGCTGAGTGGTTTTATGACAAAGCCTTGATACAAGATCCTAATGATTTACCTGTCTTGAACAATTATGTTTTACTCTTAATCAGAAAGGGTGAATTTTCTAAATCCGAGGCGATTCTTAAGCGTATTTTAGCAATAAATCCTGCAGATATGGTAGCTTTACAAACATACTCTAATTTATTAGTTAGAGAGGGAAAATTTGAAGAGGCGATTCATAGTGCTCAAACACTAGTAAATAGCTATCCTGATTTTGCTCAGGCTTATTTTCAATTGGCGTCTGTACTTGCAGAAGCAGATCGTTTGGAAGCTGCGGTAGAAATGCTACAAAAATCTTTAGAATTAGATCCTAATAGTGTTGAATCAACTACTTTACTTGCTGTTACCTATGCAGATATGGAAAAATACGAAGAAAGTCAAGCGATCTTTGAAGCAGCATTAGTGGAAAATGCTAACGACCCTATGTTACGCTACCACTATGCAGCAATGCTTTTTGATTGGGACAAAAATGAAGAGGCTCAGTTATGGGTTTCAGCATTGATAGAACAAGATCCTGATCATGGAGAGGCACTTAGCTTGCTAGGAAGTATTCTTAAAAATCAAGGTAAAATCTATGAAGCAAGAACTTTATTTGAAAAATCTTTAGAAAAAGACCCTCTCAATCCTGATGTTTGGTTACAAGCAGCCTTATTTTTTCATGATACAAAAGATTATGTAGAATCTGATAAATGTTTTGCAGAAGCATTTAAATTAGCTCCAAAAGATGATCAAATTGTTACAGAAAAAACAAGATGTGATACGGAAAGATCTAGATAAGTTATGAATAAAAATATACAAAAATTATTATTAGAGTGGTTTTATTCTAATAAAAGAGAGATGCCTTGGCGAGAAAATCCTACTCCTTATAGAGTTTGGATCTCTGAAATTATGTTGCAACAAACTACTGTGGCTACTGTAATAGAGTTTTATTTACGTTTTATGAACAGATTTCCTAGTTTAGTAAAATTATCCACAGCGAATGAAGACGAAGTATTATTATTGTGGGCAGGACTAGGATATTATTCAAGAGCAAAAAACATTCTAAAAACAGCACAATTATTACAAAGGGAAGAAAACTTCCCTTCTGAATTTGAAGAGTTAAAAAAACTCCCTGGTATAGGTCCTTATACAGCAGGGGCAGTGAGCTCTATTGCTTTTAACAAGCCTGTGTCATTGATAGATACGAATGTTGACAGAGTCTTAGGACGTTTTTTCATCTTAGATAGGCAAGACAAAGACTTTGAACAAATATTAAGAGCTAATGCTCAGGTATTAATAGAAAATGTGCCTGAAAAAGATATTTGGGCTTGGAATCAGGCTATTATGGAGCTAGGAGCTTTAGTTTGTAAAGTGAAATCTGTACAATGTGAAGATTGTCCTTTGATGTCTTCTTGTAAGGCTTATAAATCAGGAGAACCCCTAAAATTTCCTGGTGATAAAAACAAATCAAAAATTGAAGCGATTACAGAATATGCTTTAGTAATAAAAAAACAAGATCAATATCTTATTTCTAAAATAACTACAGGGACAAGACGCAGAGGCTTATATGACTTTCCTATTATGAATATAAAAATAGGAAAAGAAATAGAGAGAGTGAGTTATAGAATATCCAATAATAAGGTAGAAAGAGTATTTTGTTTGGTAGATAGAGCAGAATATATCTCATCTCAAGATGATATATGGGTAGATAAAAATAATTTTTTAGAAAAATATGCACTAGTTTCTCCTTGTAAGAAATATCTTACAAATAAGTTTCTTGTAGAGAAGTTTCTCTAAAAATTATTAAATAATACAAATTTTCTAAAATAGTGTTTAATTATATTTTCAAAAAGCATTGACAAAACAATGTAAATATATTAAAATACTTGAAGTGATATTTTTTTTGGAGGGCATTTGTGTCAACAAATATTCGTTTAATGCGTTTAGGTAAGAAGAAAGCACCTTACTATCGTGTCGTCGTAGCACATTCTAGAAATGCACGTGATGGTGCTTATATAGAGAGTTTAGGTACTTATAGACCTGTCGAAAGCTCAGATCAAATTCTCATAAACGTTGCACGTTTTGATGAATGGATAAAAATGGGTGCAATCCCATCACAAACAGTTAAACAGCTTGTTTCAAAAGCAAGAGTTGCTGTTTAGTTGGAGAATTGATGTCTTCAACAGAATTGTCTAATAATTTAGTCGAGATAGGTAGAATTTTAAAACCTTTTGGTGTGAAAGGTGAATTAAAAGTTTTATTTTATATCGATGAATTATCTGACTTGCAAAATGTAAAAGAATTCTATGTTAAAGATAGAAAACTTGAATCTGGGTTTAGAGAATTAACTTTTACTTCTTTAAAATTTACAGAAAATCCAGAATATGCGAAAGTAATGTTTACAGATATTACAGATCGTACTATTGCTGAAGCGTGGCGTTTAGTTCCTCTTTTTATAAAAAAAGAATGTTTAGCATCTCCTAGTGATGGAGAATATTTTATAACAGATCTTATTGATTTAGAAGCTTGGTATCAAGACAAAAAAATCGGTATTGTTTTTAATATTTTTGAAGTTGCAAATCAAGAGCTTTTTGTTATCAAACAGGAGCACACGAAACAGGATTTAGCGATACCTTTTACAGAAAGATACGTTTCTTCAATTTCTCTTGAAGAAAAAAAAATAGTTTTTGAAAATTTAGATGAGTTATTATAGATTCTTATGGATAAAATAACGGTTTTGTCACTTTTTCCACAAATGGTTACGGATGCTCTCTCTTATGGGATCATTAAAAGAGCCACTGAAATTATGACTATTGAATCACGAGATCTTCGCAAATGGGGATTGGGTGATTATAAAAAAGTTGATGATGCAAGTGTTGCTCCAGGACCAGGAATGCTCTTTAGGGCAGATGTAGTAGCTAATGCAATCATAGATGTAAAAAAAGAAGATTCTGATGCTTATATTGTTCATATGTCTCCTAGAGGAACACCTCTAAGTAACAAAAAAGCAAAAGAACTTTCTCAAAAAAAACATCTTGTTATTTTAGCTTCTCGCTATGAGGGTCTTGATCAACGAGTTATTGATAACTATGTTGATGAAGAGATTTCTATAGGTGATT
>CAMQSH010000008.1 GCA_947036575.1 uncultured Brevinema sp.
CTATCATCAATAATAAAATCAAAATATACTTCTACTTGTATATAATCAGTAAAGAGAAAAGTTTTTCCATATTTAGGAAAAGGATTTCCACTATAAAGGGCTAGATTAAATTCAGCTAAAACACCGACCCCTAATCGGAATTTGAGCCTTTCAGTATCAAAAGCAATAGCAGAAAATTCTGTTGCAATAGTAGGAGAAAAATAAAGGGTGATATTTTCTGTATTAAAGTTAGGATTAGGATACATTTGATTGGCATTTAGTTGTCCTCCTATCCAAAAACGAGTAATATTTGCATAAGGATCTTGCCAACCAATTAATCGTCTTTCTATATCATTCCTTCGAAAAGGATTGTATTTCCATTTTGCCTTTGTTTTTTCTGCATAGGCATCCATTTTTTCTTTTGTTATTTCTATATTACTTTTAGTCTGAGTATGTGATAAAGTAGAAATGCCTCCTAATAATATAATTATTGATAATAAAATCCCATTAATCACCAATTTACCCCTATAGTAAAATTATGATTTTCATTTTTTGATTATAATTAAATTGTTAGTTATTTTTATTATTGTTTATGAAAAAGCCTATAGAAAATCCACTATAGGCTTTTTTTAGTATTGGTTCTTAATTAAATACTATATTATGCTTTGAATGACTCCTTATCAAAATTTAATTTGTCTGAAATAGTAAAAACAGGTCTATCTAAAGATTGAATGTAAATACGAATGATATATTCTCCAATAATACCTATAGAATAAAGAATAAGAGAGGAGAGAGTTAATAATAACAAAACGATTCCACCAAATCCTATAAAATAATTTTGCCCAAAAAACAGAGTAATAATTGCACTAAACAATAGCAATCCCGTTAGAGAACACATGAGGAAAGTAATTAAAAATATAAAACGGACGGGAGCAAAACTAAAGGAAAACAATCCATCTAAAGCAAGATTTAAACTTTTGATAAAAGTGAATTTGGTTTCTCCATGCTCACGAATGGGTAATTCTAGGGGTATAGAACATTGTTTGAATCCCATCCAAGCAAATTGTCCCCGAATAAATTTGTGTTTTTCAGGCATAGCTAAATAGATATCTATCATTTTTCTATTAATAATACGAAAATCACCAGTATTGGGTGGAATATGCACAGATGATAAAAAATTAAAAAATCCATAAAATATTTTTGAGGTATATTTTTTAATAAAGGATATGTTTTTTTTAGAGTGTTGTTCTACATATACAGAATCATAGCCTTCATTTACACATTTTTCAAGCATTGTTGGGAATAATTCAGGAGGATGTTGTAAATCTCCATCAATGATAAAGGCGTAATCTCCCTTACAAAAAGTAAGTCCAGCTGTAGTAGATACTTGCTGGCCAAAATTACGAGCAAAATTGATGGGTTTGAAGTGAGGATCTTTTTGGGCGATAACTGTCATCAAATCCCAAGAAGAATCTTTACTACCATCATTGATAAAAATGATTTCATAATCATATTCTGACAAACTAGTCATAATATCTGTAATACGCTGATGACAAAGTGCTATATTTTCTTCTTCATTATACATAGGTGTGATAATAGAGATTGTTTTTTTCATGTAAAATCCTTATATAATATAATATATTATATTATTATATTTGTCAAATCGTTAATTAATTTTTGATTATATATATTACATATATTTATAACAATAGGACTGTATAATTAATTACTGATTGTAAAATATAATATTAATGTTATACTATACTATAAAATAGGAGAGTTGTATGAAAAATTTAGATAAGTACAAAATTGTTATTCCTGCATTTTATGCTTGTTATGGAGATGATGGAGAGATTTCTCCAGAAAGAATCCACCAATTAGTTCAATTTTATATAGATAAAGGGATTAAAGGTCTATATGTCGGAGGCAGTTCTGGTGAGTGTATTTACCAAACATTAGACGAAAGAAAATTAGTGCTTGAAGAAGTAATGAAAGTTGCTAAAGATAAATTAGTAATTATTGCTCATATAGGAGCTCCTAACACCAAAAATAGTGTGCTCTTAGCAGAACATGCAAAATCATGTGGAGCTACTGCATTGTCTTCTATCCCCCCTATTTACTTCCCTCTTTCAGATCAATCTGTTCAAGAATATTGGACAGCAATGGCTACTGCAACGGATTTAGATTTCTTTATTTATAATATTCCACAATTGACAAATTACAATCTTTCTATACCTGTATATCAAGAATTGTTAAAATTACCACAAGTTGTAGGTGTAAAAAATTCTTCTATGCCTGTTCTCGATATTATGACTAAAAAAATGCATGCAACTAAAGAAGTTATTATTTTTAATGGTCCAGATGAACAATATATTGGTGGACGTATGATGGGTGCTGATGGTGGTATAGGTGGTACTTATGGAGTAATGCCGGAATTATACCTTAAACTAGAAGAATTATTTGTAAAAGGTGAAGTGCAAAAAGCTCAAGAACTACAAATGGAGTTAAATGTTATCATTACCAAATTATGTAGTTTTTCTGCTCATATGTATTCAGTCATTAAAGCAATTCTAAAACTTAAAGGTATTAATGTTGGTACAGGTCGTCCACCATTAAGATCAGTAGATGTTGCAGATATGGATAAACTAAAAGAAGTAGCTAAATATATAGATGTTGCTATTAACAAATATTGTTCATAATATATAATATAGTAAATTTCTAAAAATAAGAGGGTGTTATGGTTCAAACATATATTGATGTATTAAATGTTAAAGATTATACAGGGACAGTCCAAAAAGCTGTAGAATATTTATTAAAAAATAGAGAAAAATTAGAAACTCAAGAAGTTGGTAAATATGAAGTAGATCCTTCTTTCTTTTATATGATACAAGAATATGATTCAAAAGATGATGCTGTTTGGGAATCTCATAAAAAATATATAGATATTCAATGGGTTCTTGATGGTGAAGAAATTATAGAGGTATCTGGTAAAAACCATATGAAACAACTTGGTGAATACGATGAATCAAAAGACTTTTGTGGATGGGAAGGAGATGCTTTATCAACTTTAATTATGAAAGCAGGTGATTTAGCAATATTTTATCCAGCAGATGTTCATAAACCTGGTCTAAAAAGTTCTAAAGGCAATATGCCTATGAGAAAGTGTTTATTTAAAATAGTAGTTGAATAATAAATTAAGGAGATTAGTATGGCTTGGTCAGTAGTAGATTGGATAGTCCTTGTTGGCTATCTAGGATTTTTAGTTTGGTTAGGGTATTTCTTTTCCAAACGTCGGTCAACTAGTGATGACTATTTTGTCGGAGGACAAAAAATACCTGCTTGGGTAGCAGCTTTTAGTTTGTATGCTACAGGATTATCTTCGATTTCTTATGTAGCAACTACTTCTAATGTTTATCAAAGTGGTTGGATTTTTGGAATAGGAGTATTAGGGATAGCACCGTTAATACCTTTAGTGGCAGAATATTTTGTTCCTTTTGTTCGTCGTCTTAACTGTGTTACTGCTTATGAATATTTAGAAGCTCGTTTTGATAGACCAATGCGTTTATTAGCAAGTGCTATTTTTATGATTTTTCATGTTATGAGGATAGCTGTTGTTATTTTCATTCCAACACTTGCATTTAGAGAAGTTTGGCCTATGGTTAATCCTCTAATAATTGTTGCGATTATGGGATTTTTATGTGTTATTTATACCACTGTCGGTGGTTTTGAAGCTGTTGTTTGGTCTGATACTATTCAAACAATTCTCCTAATGGGAGCAGCAGTCTTAGTAATGGGTTATGGATTTTTTGCAATACCAGAAGGTGTTAATGGATTCCAAGCTTTAGTCGCAGATGGAAAAGTGTTTCCAAAAGAGAATTTTTCTTTTGATCCTAAAGTAACAACTGTATGGTGGTTATTTTTAGGAGGCTTTTTTGGCTCTATTTATCAATATATTGGTTCTCAAGACATGGTACAACGATATAGTTCTACCAAAAATCTTGCAGAAGCAAAAAAGACTCTTTATATACAATTTCCATTATTGTGTGTTAGTGTATTTATGTTTGTAGGTATGGGTTCAGCTATTTATTTATTTTATAAATTTAGTGGAGTTCAAGCACCTGTATTACAAAATAACAATGCTCTTCTACCTTATTTTGTGATCAATCAACTTCCTATAGGTATATCTGGATTAGTAATCGCGGGTATTTTTGCTGCTGCACAATCTACCGTATCATCAAGCTTAAACTCAACAGCTACTTGTGCTATTGTAGATTTTATTGCTCCTATTAAACCAAATATCACTGATAAAGAAAAAATTACCTTTGCTCAAATTGCTAGTTGGTCAGCTGGAATATTGGGAACTTTAATGGCTATGGTTTTTATTACTCAAGGTCAAAGTGATATGTATGTACTCTTTAACAGTATCTTAGGACTTTTAGGTTCACCTATAGCTGGGGTATTCTTATTAGGAATTTTCTCAACAAAAGTTGGGTCAAAAGCGGCTTGGATAGGTTTTGGTGTTTCTACTGTAGTTGCTTTATATTTAGGCAATCCAGGAGGTTTACTCAATATCATCCCAGGTTATACAAAACCAGAAATTTTCGGATTTTTATTTGCTCCTATTGTAATTGGAGCTTGTATGATCCCAGGATACTTAGCAACATTATTCATAGCAGCACCTAGTGCAGCGCAAATTAATGGACTTACTTACAAATCTTTAGCAAATCAATCTGATATAAAGTAATAAAATTTAAATAATTAAAATATAGAAATCCCCTTTAGAGATAGAGGGGATTTCTTATAGGAAAAAGAGAAGGATATTTACTAATATATTTTAGTTGCTTATAGTTTTTATGAATATTAATGAAAATAAGGGTATATTAAAAATGTCTTGACACTTTTTTAGCTTATGCTATACTGTTTATATAGGTAATATATAAAATTTTATCTAGAATAAGATCAAGGGGGATTTTTATGAAAAAATTATTCAGTTTTTTTACAATAGCTATTAGCTCATTTTCTTTAGGAGGATGCTTTTTCCATGATAAGTTTGATTGGCAAGATGTAGTGTCTGGTGAAGTGTTTTTCTACACGGATGGAATAAGAGAGTATTATATAGATTTTTCCTATAGTGGAGAATACTATGAAAAAGGTATCGTAGGAAGAAGAGGAGATTCCTTTTATTATACAGATGAAGTAGAATATATAGACTCTTATTCTGTTTGGTTTCATTCTAGGTATTCACGTGATGATCATTTTATTATTTATGAAGATGGAAGAGTATACTTTGTAAATATTGATGTTGAATGGAGAGATGGGTATACAAAAGAACAAATAGACTTATTATCTATTGAAGATATGATTCTCTTAACGCCAAAATAATATAGATATACTAAATATAATAAAATATCCCCCTATAGAAATAAAGGGGGATTTCTATAGGAGAAAACAATGAAAATTTACGAACATATATTTAAAGCCCCAGAGGTATTTAAAAGAGATATTGTTGTGAGAGTAGCATTGCCTGATAGTTACAAATCTACAGATAATATTTCTATGATGATAGCATATGATGCACAAAATTTTTTTGATGCATGGGAAGAACCTGAAACCAAAACAGGGACACTACAAATATTAGACAAATTATTTGAAGAAGGTTTATCCCCTATGGCGTTGGTGGGGATAGATACTTGGAAAGATAGAACTAATCTAGATAGATTTACAGATCTATCTCCATGGACATCAGACAAATTATTAGCATACCTTCCTAGTTGGACAGATATTAAAGTTAAATCAGCAGGGGGAAGAGGTGATTTATATGCTGATTTTGTTATAAAAACAATACTTTCTTTTGTCGAATCTGAATATAATATAGGTGGGAGTGCTGATAAACGTGGAATTATGGGATCGTCTATGGCAGCTATTGCAAGCTTATATGTAGGCACAAAATATAATGAATTATTTACTAGATTTGGGATTTTATCACCAGCTCTATGGTGTTTCAAAGAGGAATGTACAACTTATTTAGAATCTATTTCTCCTTTTAAATCAAGGGATAGACTTTATATGGATATAGGACGAAAAGAATCCAGTGATCCTACTTATAAAGATTTCAACAAAGAATATCTTGATGGGGCAAATACTATCTATGAACTTTTGAAAGACAAAGTGCCTAATATTAATTTTCAGATTGATGAAGAAGGAGAACACAATATGCCATCTATTAGTAGACATCTTCCTTTTATGTTTCGTTATTTATGGTCTAAATAAGTTGTAGCTTTTTATAATATCCTTTATAATATCCTTATGAAAAGGAGAAATAGATGTCAGTCAAACTATTGGAATTATTTATCGTGCTTGTTGCAGCTTTTTTGTATGTTTCTTATTATTTCCAATTGTATAAAGGAACAAAACTATCGCTATTGTTATTAATTTGTGAGCTTGGTTATAGGGCTATTAGTTCTGTTTTTGTAGTTATGGATAATAGGATTACTTCGTATTGGGATCTTTTACACTATATTCCTTTATTATTTAGTATTGCTCTTTATTTTGCTGAGGGTTTAGTAGCTAAAATAATATTAGGTCTATTAAGTAATCTTATTCTTATGCTATTGGTCAATCATATATATTTGATGTTTAGATAAGTATATGTAATTAAATGAAATTGAGGATATAGGAGTTAATTGATGAAAATTGCTACAGAGTTACGGAACCCTAATAGTATGAATTTAGATATATTATCTATTCGTGAAGCTATAGAGTTAATTAATAATGAAGATAAAAAAACAGCAGAAGCAGTAGGTCAATGCTTAGATCCTATTGAAAAAGCTATTGAAAAAATAGTCCATGCTTTTAATCATGGTGGACGTCTAATTTATATGGGTGCAGGCACTAGTGGTCGTTTAGGTGTTTTGGATGCAGCAGAATGCTATCCTACCTTTGGAACTAATGAGACTCATGTTCTTGCTCTAATGGCAGGCGGTGAAAAAGCATTTATTACTGCTCAAGAAGGGGCTGAAGACTCTAAAGAATTAGCAGTAACAGATCTAAAAAATATCAATCTGACTTCTGATGATGTTGTATGTGGCTTAGCTGCTTCTGGGCGAACTCCTTATGTAATAGGAGCTTTTGAATATGCTAAATCATTGAGTTGTGCTACTATTGCTATTACTTGTAATCCAGGTAGTATTGTGGGTCAAACGGCAGATATTGCTATTGAACCAAATCCAGGTCCTGAAGTATTAACAGGATCAACACGTATGAAAGCAGGAACTTGTCAAAAATTGGTTTTAAATATTTTATCTACAGTAAGTATGGTTAATATAGGTAAAGTTTATGAAAATTTGATGATAGATCTCAAAATCACAAATCTAAAATTAAATGATAGAGCGATACGAAATATTATAGCTATCACAGAGTGTTCTCCAGAGCAAGCGGAAAAAGCTTTGCAACAAACAAATAATAATGTTAAATTAGCGATCTTAATAATTTTATTAAATTGTAGTGTAGAAGAGGCTCAAGGATATCTAAAAAAATCAGGGTCAATTAGAAAAATTATACAAGGGGTATAGAATGGAAAAGGGGAATGAAAATAAAATAAATGCTATTGCTGCACAATTTATAGAATATCTTGGTGGAGTATCAAATATTTTGAGTATTGCAAATTGTATGACAAGAGTTCGTTGTGCTGTGCAAGATACTAATTTGGTAAAATATGAGGAACTCGAAAAATTAGATATAGTGTTAAGTGTTATTAAAGGAGAACGTACACAAATAGTCGTTGGACCAGGTAAAAGTGGAAGAATTGCCGATGAGATGAAAGAACTTCTAGGACTTTCTGATTGGAAAGCTACCAAAGATGCACTTACTTCTAAGAGATCAACTACTTCAGAAATTCTCAAAAGAATAGCTAATATTTTTACTCCATTAATTCCAGCAATTATTGGAGCTGGATTATTAAATGGTATTGCAGGATATTTTGTTAATGTACTAACAATGGAAGGAATCAAAGAAATACCGATTTGGATCATTTTTTTACAAACTATAGGGAATGCACTCTTTGCTTATTTTGCTATTTATGTGGGTATTAATGCTGCTAATGAATTTGGTGCAACACCTGGATTGGGTGGGATTATAGGTGCTATTACTATTAGCCCTAATATCAATATTTTTTCTCAACGTCTTGGTTTATTTGATGCAGATCAACCTCTTAATAGTATTTTAACCACAGGAAAAGGTGGAGTTATAGGAGTTATTGCGGGGGTTGCCTTATTAGCATATATTGAAAAACGATTACATAAAGTTATCCCTGATGTTATAACTACATTTTTTACTCCTATTATTTCTTTAACAGTAGTTGGAGGAGTATTAATTTTTATGCTTATGCCACTAGCTGGTTATATCTCAGATGCGATTATTAAGGTGTTTTCTTTTTTAATTCTTTCTGAAGGTATTACTTCTATTTTAGGGGGATTTGTTTTGGCAGCATCTTTTCTACCATTATTAATGGTAGGTTTACATCATGGACTTATTCCTTTTTATCTTGTTCAATTAGAACAAACAGGTGCGATTTCTCTTTTTCCTGTTTTGTGTATGGCTGGAGCAGCTCAGGTAGGTGGTGCGATTGCTGTTTATATCAAAGCTACTAATAATCCTAAATTACGAAATATTATTAGATCTTCTTTACCTGTTGGATTTTTAGGAATTGGAGAACCTTTGTTATATGGGGTAACAATTCCTTTAGGAAAACCCTTTATCACAGCTTCTATTGGTGGGGGGATTGCAGGTATGTTTATCGCACTTACCAAAGTTCAGACTATAGCTTTTGGTCCTGCTGGATTAACAGCTATTCCTCTTGTACTTCCAGATAAAATGCTTTATTATTTCTTAGGATTGTGTATTGCTTATGTTTGTGGTTTTATTTTAACCTACTTATTTGGTGTTCCTAAAAATATTAATGATTAAAATTTCAAAAACACCTTCTATTATAGAGGGTGTTTTTTTATTTATATAAATTATATTAATTAATTGTTGACATGAGGCTATTTTTTATGTATAATATGAATACATGATCATATATTCATATGTTTGGAGATGAAGAATGTTAGAAATTATAAAGTGTTTAAGTGATACAAATCGTCTAAAAATATTAAAATTATTATTTCAAAATAATAAAGAGCTTTGTGCTTGTGATTTGATTGAACAGTTGCAGATGACTCAATCAAATTTATCAAAACATATGTCCAAAATTATAAGTGCTTCTCTAGTAAGTACCCGTAAAGAAGGTAAATGGAGCTTTTATTCTTTAAATCAAAAAACACTTACACATTATACTTTTATTGCTATTCTTCTTTCAGAAATTGATTTTATGGAGGAAGAGAGTGTGTAGCTTAGGGAGAAATGTCTGCTGTATTGATGATTCTTAATTTTATTAATATGCATCATATATAATAAAATTTAGGAGATAAAAATGAGCTCAATACAAATTTTTCAAAAATTCATTACTATTGTAGGAGAAATAAGCCTACTTTTTTTAATTATTAATTTTTTAGTATCGCTGATACAACAATATTTACCAGAGGATAAAATTCAAAAGATTCTTGGAGCACGTCAAGGGCGAGGTTATTTTTTTGCTGCTTTATTGGGTAGTATTACACCTTTTTGTACTTGTTCAACGATCCCTATGCTTAAAGGACTTCTCAAAGCCAAAGCAGGATTTGGTGCGACGATGGTATTTTTATTTGTGTCCCCACTTTTGAACCCTATCATAGTAACCTTATTTGTGGCGATATTGGGTATTAAGATTACGATTTTTTATGTTCTTATAGCATTATTTTTTGGTGTTGGTGCTGGGATTTTGCTAGAAAGACTGGGCTTTGATCGTTATATTATTAGTCAAGAAACTCCAAAATCTTGTTGTTGTGGCAGTAAGGAAGAAGTAGAAGTCATTCCTAATCGTTTTAGTATTGCTTGGAAAAGCTCTTTAAAAGATTTTAAAGAAGTCATCCCTCACTTGCTTATTAGTGCTGGGGTAGGGGCTTTAATTTATGGTTATGTACCAGATAACATGTTAGCGGAGTACATTGGTGATAATAATCCTTTTGCTATTCCTGTGGCGGCTGTAATAGGGATACCTTTATATGTGAGGGCATCGGTGTTACTTCCTTTGGTGCCTATTTTAACAAGTAAAGGAGTATCTATAGGGGCAATGATGGCTTTAATAATAGGAGGATCTGGAGCAAGTTTGCCTGAAGTTATTCTCTTAAAATCTTTGTTTAAAACACCACTAATTATCGCTTTTTTAATTGTGATATTAAGTATGGCTTTAGTGGCTGGATATTTGATTCCATTTATTTTATAGATCATCTAACAAATAAAAATACCACCTTATTATTAAGGTGGTATTTTGTATTATTAAAAGAATAAATTTATTTAGGAATTAAGGATTTTTTGTACCTATTACAATATTGTCTATTGATAAATTTCCCGTACTTGGATCAATACTTAAATTTGCTGTATCTCCACCATCTATAGTGCCACTAGTAGTATACATGTAGAGATTTTCTAGCATAATATTAGTACTAGTTGATGGAGTAACGCTTTGTGTATATATTCCATGAACTTTCCTCAGTAAACATGATGCGTTGAATTTCAGATCCATCTTGAGCTCCATTAAACGAAATATCTAAATAAATATTACCATTGGTGGCGGAGGTAGTAGAAACACGTATATTTTCATTAAATGTCATAGATAGTCCTTGGAATTGTAATACTGCTGATGAATTTGCAGTATAGGTACCAGCATAATTTATTGTAAATTCTTCTAATGGTGTGAGCTGATCAAGATCAGAGTGGGGGTTTGGATCTATAACATTAGGAGTATCTCCCTTATCTTTATCTGATATAGAACAGGTAATTGATATTCCTAATGTTAAAAACATGATACCAAATATTGTTAAAATAAATTTTCTTTCTTTTTTCATATTATATCCTCTTTACAATAGATAAACTATTATTCTTATATGAAGATAGTAATAATAATTAAAAAAAAGCTAGGTATAAAACCTAGTTTTTTCTGATGAATTATTTATGAAGTTATAATATTTTTTGATTTTTATTCGGTAGTACTGTTATCCGTTTTTAATAACTTAGGAGCAAAACTAAGTCCTATAAAACATAAAGCTCCAATACTAAGATAGATAAGATTAGTAGTTGAAAACTCTCCCGATAGTACAGCTCCTGCGGAAAATGTATATGCTATAGTTCCTGGAATTAAAAATAGGGTGGATAATCCCCAATAGGTAAAAAACTTAATATCAGTTAATCCATACATATAATTTTGTAGACTAAACGGAAAAGGAATTAATCTGGTTATCATTAAAATACGTCCTCCTTGTTCCTTAACTCCTTTATCAATTTTTTTGAAAGAATGTAATGAACCAAATTTTTCAAGCATAAGATCTCTAAATGTATAACGAGCTATTAAAAAACCTAGAATAAGTCCTATAGAAGATGCACATACAACTAAGATAGTAGCTAATAAAGGTCCAAATAGGATGCTTCCTAAAATAGTAATAGGAAACACTGGAAAAAAGAATAAACATAGTATTGTATATAGAAAAAAATAACTAAGATAGGCAAGCCATCCTAAGGATAAAAATTGTTCTTTGAGTTTTGGAATATTTTCTATATTTAATTGAGAAGCAATACCAGTTTTTGAAATAATAAATGTTCCAATACTGAATACGAGGAGAAAAATTATTATGTTTTTATATTTTTTCACAAAGTTTTCCTTATTATGTTTAAATAGTAAAAATATAAGATATACAATTAAATACAAAAAGGAAAGAACATAAAGATATCTCAATTAGTTGAGAACTATTTGATAATAAATTTTAACAAATAAACAGTAAAAAAGCTAGAATTTTACTTCTAGCTTTTTGTTGTGATAAATGATTTTTAGGTAGGAAAACCCCTTTTAGTTTTATTACGATTGAAAATGCCATATTGTTCTTATATTTATATAATATATATTATATAAATATAAAAAAAGCTAGATATAAAAATCTAGCTTTTTTTATTAAATTATTAACGAACTTCGTTAAGATCCCAGTCGTAAGTATAGGAGATTGTTTTGTAATTATTTAATTTAGTTTTTGATGAAGCGTTAGCATATTTGGTAATATATGCAATAATTTCTTTGGTATTAGCACCAAAATCAACACTATACCAATCAAATAAAGAACTTAAAACTAATTTGTCTTTTTCCAAACTAAGAGCTCTTGAACTATTGATAAAATCTCTAGTAGCTTTATCAGCAACTGCCTCATAGGTATCACGGGTGATAGCTTTTAATAATAAATCAGGACAACCTATACTAGCACAGTTTACTAAAAAATGAACTCTACTATCTTTCCAAATAGGTCTTAAAATAGTATGCTCTATATCATTTAAACTTACTTTTTTGCCTTCTATGGTTAAGAGTTTTTTATCCCAAGGTCCAGACTTGAAAACACCACCGTAAGCTTCTTTAATAGACTTTACTGGATAATTGTCTAAAATTACTTGAACAGTGAGAGCATTGTATAGATTAATCCAGTAAGCTTGTTGTTCTGCTTTGGAGTAGGTGAAGATAGGTGTTTCTTCCAGTGTTTTGATATAAGAGTCTAATAAGGCTTTATCTTGAGGAGTTACTGCACTGTATCGTACTAACTTGATCTCTTTTACTTGACTCACATAAGTATCTAAAAATTTATCGAATGCAACATGACTTATACGAGCTGTATTGCTATTATCAGATTTATCCCAAAATTTGTCAAATATGGATTTTGGTGCTGAAAATATAGGAGTATAAATTGTAAGAGTTAATAATAATATAATTAAATGTTTCATAATAGTATTCCTTTATAAATTTATTTTGAATGACTTTCTTTTTTGGTTAATAATTTAGGTATAAAACTAAGTGCTACAAAACATAAAGCGCCAATACCGAGATAGATAAGGTTTGTAGTAGAGAATTCTCCTGATAATACAGCGCCTGCAGACATAGTATAAGCAGATGTTCCTGGAATGATAAAGAGCGTTGATAATCCCCAATAGGTAAAAAATTTAATATCAGTTAATCCATAGATATAATTTTGTATACTAAAAGGAAAAACAGGTACTAGTCTAGTGATTACTAGAATACGCCAACCTTGCTCTTTGACACCTTGATCTATTTTGGTGAAGGCATCTGAGGAACCAAGTTTTTCAATCATAAGATCTCTCATTGTATAACGAGCTATTAAAAAAGAAATAGCTAGTCCAGCAGAAGCAGAAATAATAGTATATAAAGTTCCTAATAATGGTCCAAATACGATACCACCTAAAAGAGTGAGAGGAGTTCCAGGTAGGAAGAATATACAAACAATAATATAGGCAAAGAAAAAAATAATAAAAGCTAACCAGCCTAAGGATAAAAATTGTTCTTTAAGTTTTGGAATATTCTCTAAATTTAATTGAGAAGTAATTCCTGTTTTTGCAATAATAAAAGCTCCTAATCCAAAGAGGATAAGAAAAATAATTATATTTTGATATTTTTTCATAGAATATTCCTTTATTTTATTTGAATAGTGCAAATATAGGGTAGGCAACTAAGAGCCATACAGAAAAATCATTCCCTCCATAAACTTGGATAAATGTTCCTACTGTAGAGGAGATCAGTGTTAAGGAAATAGCACAGAATACCATTAATAATGTACCACCTAATGCTGAGCTTAAAATCACGGCTACTATTCCTCCTCTTTTATTGGCGAAAATAGCACCGGGTGCTACATCAAAATAACAAGCAATAATTAATGGGATAATAGCATAAGGTAATATACCACTCATACCTAATATAACAATAGTAAGGATACTAAAAATTACAGCAGTTAAAAATCCTATAACTAAAGAGTTCATCCCATAAGGAAAAATCATGGGAATGTCTAAAGCTGGTCGGGATCCTGGTGCTAAGATATCGCTTATTCCTTTAAAAGAAGGAATAAGTTCTGCTAACATCATCCGAGAACCAAGTAATAATACTGCAGTACCAGCACTAAAATGTACTCCCTGAAGAAGGCTATAAGTAAAAACATCTTTTGTCTTAAAAATTTCTGAAACGATAGAACCTTGAGTTAGTAAATCAGTAATACAAATAATAAGATATGCTATAAACATCACTAAACCAGCAGCAAGATTAGTATCAGTAAAAAACATCAAATATTTTGGCAAAGTAATATTTTCTGCAGATTTTTTTGAGTCACCAAAAATAGATCCAATAAAAATACCTAAAAAACAAAATATGGAAGTACTGTGTCCTATGGTAAAATCATCACTACCTGTCAATTCTTTGACGTAAGGTGTCAACAAATTAGAAGGAATGACTAAATATGAGGTAGTAAATATAATAGCCAAAACTACTGTTATTGATCGAGATAAACCTATTTCAGTTCCTAAAGCAACAAATAACATGGCAAACCAAAAAATAAAATTTGCTGTGAGAAATATTGCTTTGAAGGGAGTAAATCTAGCAATAACAATATTAAGGATAAAAGAAGAAATCATCACAATACCAATATCTATACTGTTTTGTTGAATGAAAGTACTAAAATCTCCAAGTTTAGTTGTATTTGTGGGATTAAAAAGAGAATTAACAGCATTACTCATAGGAGTAATAGCTTGAATTAAGATATTTACTCCTTGAAATAAAATAACAACACCTATAATCGTTTTTAATGTCCCTTTAATAATATCAGAAAATGATTTTTTTTGTAAAATTAATCCCAGCATAGAAAAAAATCCAAGAAAAAGAGCTGGCTGACGAAAAAGATCAACGATATAAGATAGTACGCTATTCATCTATAATACCTCTTGAAGTTTTGTAGTAATTTCATCAACATTTAAAAAAGATTCAATGATAATTACTGGTTTATTAACTTCTGATATTAATTCTTGAGCTATAGCTTTGGATGTTAGATACACATCTGCTACCAAACTTTTGGCACTAGTTTTGTCAGTGCACTCAACTTCACCTTCTATATTCATTTGTTTTAGAGCTTTTTCTGTGGATATTTTTAAAATAACACTAGTGCCGATCCCAAAACCACAAACAGTTACAATTTTAATCATAGAACCTCTTTATTTTCTGAATAATTTTACAATAGGATTTGATAGTAAATCATCTATCATTGCTTTTTTAGCAAGTTTTCTTAAAAAATCGCCGTAAGTAGGGTAGGCTTGAATGACAGTTGCAAATTTTCTAAATGGTGTTTTAGAAGCATAAAGCCACTGTAAAAGATTTGCTATTTCTCCAGCTTTGGAACATAAAACAGTTGCACCAACAATTAGACCTTTATGAGTGATTATTTTGACATAAAATTGGTCTTCTAAAGATACAATAGCTCTTTCACTATCATTTTGGAAGGATTCATATACTTTAATATTGTCACCAAATTGTTGTCTTGCTTCTTTTTCTAATAAGCCAATTTTTGCATATTCAGGATCGGTAAACACAGTATAAGGAACAGGATCTTTTGGGTATTTAGCAGGAAAGAAAGGAATAATTAAATTTCTAATAAATAGTTCACCTTGTTTACCAGCAACATGTGAAAAACGGAAAGGACCTACACAATCACCTAAAGCATAGATATGTGGTTGAGAAGTGCGAAGATAATCATCAACAATAATTCCAAAATTGGTATATTTAACTCCAATTTTTTCTAAATTAAGTTCTTGGATGTTAGGAGTACGTCCTGATGCGATAAATATTTTCTCAGCAGAAACACTTTGTTGATGATTATCTTTGAGGAAAACAACAGAGTTTTCTGTATTGTTAGGGACGATTTCTTCAATACTTACATTTGTGATAAGATCGATATTATATTTTTTTAGAGTTCCTTTAATAGAGTTACATACAAAATCTTCAGCGATAGCTAATACTTCAGGAGCTCTTTCTAAGAGAGTCACTTTAACCCCTAAACGAGCTAAAGGAATTGCTAATTCCATAGAGATAACACCTGCACCAACAAAAACAAGAGATTTAGGTAATTTATCTTGTTTAAAAAAGTTATCATTAGTAAGAATGTTTGATTCATTTAGTCCTTTAATCTCAGGAATAAAAGGACTAGTACCTGTGCTAATAACAATTTTTTTACCTGTAAATATTGTGTCATCTACTTTTATATGGTGAGTATCCTGAAATTGAGCCTCACCTATAATGACATCAATACCGTAAGATTTTAGTAATTCAGGTGTTTCATGAAGATAGATTTTTTCAGAGACATCTCTTACTTTTTGAAAAATTTCGTCTTTATTTGAAAAGTTTTCTTTACTATATTGGATAAACGCTTTTGACGGAACACAGCCACTCCAAGTACATTCTCCACCCATTTTACGGCGTTCTACAAGCAACACTTTTTTATTTAGTTTAATAGCACCAATTGCACAGGTTAATCCACCTGCACCACCGCCAATGACAATGACATCATATTTTGTTGTTTTTACTGACATATAATATTCCTTAATCCAAATGTTTTACTACTAATATAAAGCGTTGAACGCCTGTTGCAAAAATTAATATTGCTCCTATCGTTCCAGTGACGACTATCCACTGAGGGAAAATAATTAATAAAATAAATAAAATAAAAGCCTCTGTTCTTTCCATAATACCAGGAGAGTAGAAAAATGATTTATGACTTTCTTTATTGACGATAATACCTGCTGTTAAAAAAACAGAGATACAAATAACAATAGAGGCTAATAATAGCATCATAATAGGCATTCCTTGAGGATAGGTAAACCCCAATGCAAGAATAATTCCTACTTCAACAATTCTATCAAAAGTAATATCCATTAATGTTCCTAAAGAAGATCCCCCACCTTGTTCTCGTGCAAGAATACCGTCTAAAACATCACACAATCCCGAAGATAATAATAATACTAAGGCAAGGATCGTATTATTCATAACAATAGCAGTAGCCGATCCTAGTCCTAAAATTAAGCCTAGTGTGGTAACCTGATTTGCTGTAATACCCATGTTAAGTAAGAGATGCACCCCACTTTTCAATATACTTTTGGCACGGTGTTGTAAATGAGTATCTATCATAAAGTTCTCCTTTTTATTATTTATAATAACGTATTATCAGATGGCATTCAATAGGGTATTTTAATATGAGTATTTTTGTGCTATTCATATTATGTGATTCCTAGAAGATAAATAATTTTTAAATTATTTTTTATTTATGGAAATAAATCTAAATTATAGAAAATTAATTATATATTATTTATTTGAACGCTTTTTGTTGGTAGCTTTGTGATCGTGATATTCTTGAATAAATCCCGTACTAATAATACCTGTAGGGATAGCAAGGATAGCAATTCCAAATAATGCAATGGATGCGGAAATCAATTTACCCAAAGTCGCATAGGATATACATTCCCATAGCCTATCGTGGTAAAGGTAGAAATTGCCCACTACATAGTAGCAGATATACTAGGAAACTCTTTGGGTTGTAGTGCATTTTCTACATTGAACATAAGAATAGAAGCTAATAATAAAACGATAAAACTCATTAGAGCACTTAAGATTAAAAATTCTATATTTTTAGTAAAGACTCTTGCTAAAATTTGGTATGTTTTAAGATATTTTGAGAATACGTAGGAGTTTGATTAATTTTAAAAGATCAATGTTTTCTACTCATTCTTGGGGGAAAAATAGGAGAGATAGCGATTAAATCTACAATACCTACACGAGTGAAAATATATTTGTTTCTAATAGATATGATAACTCTAAAGACATACTCTAAGACGAAAGAACTAAAAATATCATAGTATTGTATATAAGATGGCTTTGTCTCTAGAACGGTAACATAAACATTCAAAATAATAATACTTGTTAAATAAAAATGAAAACAGAATGTTTTTATTTTTTCTACCATAAATTTACTCGTTATTTTTTGTGTTTCTATATTATAAAATACGCAGATATACACTAATAAAACAAATGATTTGTATATTAATTATATATAGAAGAAATTTGATAAATAATTGTCTATACCTATGTACTTATATTTATATTTATTCTATAATAAATACTTAGGAGTATATTTTATGAATTATCAAGAATATTTAGAAACTGCTTTAACGATCACAGATATAAGTACTAAAATTTTTAAAGAAGGTTTTTTTGAAATTAGTAATAACAAAAATGTTGAATGGAAAAGTGAGAGTGATCCTGTAACAGAATTTGATAAAAAAATAGAAAAAGTTACAAGAGAATATATTTTGTCCAAATATCCAGATCATTTAGTTTTGGGTGAAGAGGATGGGCTTAATTCTACGACAGCATCAGATTTTAAATGGATCATTGATCCTATAGATGGGACGATTAATTATATTAGAGGGATTGCTTTTGTAGCGTATAGTTTGGCATTATCATACAAAGACGAGATCGTTGTGGCTGTTGTTTGTAATCCTATTTTGGACGAGTGTTTCCATGCTGTCAAAGGGCAAGGGGCTTTCTTGAATGGAAAAAAAATCACTGTTAGCACTTGTCAAGAACTCAAACAATCTTATCTAACTCTAGGGAGATACACAGAAGAATATGTAGAACAATTTCATAACTTAGTTAACATGTTTCAATCAGTACGTAATCCAGGATCAGCAGCATTGGCATTAGCTTATGTTGCAATGGGAAGAATAGAGGCTGCTCTATATTTCAAATTATCTCCATGGGATATAGCTGGAGGGTATTTATTGGTTAAAGAGGCTGGTGGTATCATGACTAATATCAATAGTGATTCTTTTTCTTTAGAAAAACCTTCTGTGTTAGCGAGTAATCCTTACTCTTACAATCATATTACTAGGGTGTTGTCTTCATTAACTCAATTTTTATAAAATATATATAAGTATATATTTTATAAAAAATTATTAAAAGCAAAACCCCCCATCTTATAATCAAGATGGGGGGTTATTATTATATTTTTTTATTCAAATTTTTTCACAAAAAATTTCTTGATTCCTTTATCGTTAACATAGGCAATATAAGGAGTGCCATTAGGAGTAATCACTAGGGATATATGTGCTGCTTGATGATTATTTGCGTTGTCGGAAACAACTTTCCAAGTACTACCATCAAATCTCATTAGTTGGATCTCTTGACCATAACTATAATCAGCATAGGCAACATAAGGGGTGTTATGAAGATCAATTGCTAGAGATATATGTTTTATAGCTCCATTACTAAATCCTTGATCTCCAACAGCTTTCCATTCACCGCCTTCAAACTTCATTACAGTAGCTTTGTTCCCATTGCTCTTATCTTTATAGGCAACATAAGGAGTATTATCAAGAGCAATCGCTAGAGATATATCTTCTACCTCTCCATCACTAAATCCATCATCATTTCCAACAGCTTTCCATTCATCGTCTTCAAACTTCATTACAGTAGCTTTGTTCCCATTGCTCTTATCTATATAGGCAATATAGAGCATGTTATCAGAAGTGATTGCTAAGGATATATCTTCTACTTTTCCTTCACTAAATCCTTGATCTCCTGTGAGACTCCAAACACTATCTGTACTAGATAGCTGCCTCACTGTAGCTTTGTTCTCTTTATTATTATCTTGATAGGCAACATATAAAGTCCCATTAGGATGGATGACTGAGGATATATGGTCTGCCTGTCCTATACTATTAGCTTCAGTATCTACCCACGTACTACTACCATAAAGCTTGTATACTTGGAGTTTTTTACTAATAGTGGACTCTTTATCAGAAAAAGCAATAAAAGTGCTATTATCTTTAGGGTCGATTGTTAGGGAAATACTGGAAGCTGATTTGTCTTCTAGACCTGACCCTGCCTTATCCCAAAAAGATCCAGTATGTTTATTTATATTGAGTGCGCTATTACCTTCATTGTTTGCAATAAAAGCAACATATGGAGTATTATCTGGTCCGAGTACTAAGGATGTATTTAGTACTATATTACCAAATCCAGCGTTATCAATGAATGATGATTTTCTTGGTTTTGCTATTACTGTGGCAAGATCAGAACTATCATCGTTAAGTATACCATATTTGCCATCTTTTATGCCATGTTTTGTCATATTCTTGTTGCCCTGTACTACGTAGACGGTATTGTCATCAACATATCGTCCTATGCTATAAGTTTTACCACTATGACTATAAGTACCATCTGCATCTATTCTAAAAGATGCACCATCTGATGATGATAATCCTAGAGCGTTGATTTTATTAATAAACTCAGCTTTTGCATCATCTGTTATCCTTACAAATGCTAGGTGATCTCTTATAGTATCAACATTACCAGGCTGATAATTAAGATATGCTGGATCTACAAATTGATGGACTTCTTGTCCAACTGTAGCAGATACCAAGATCTTACTATCAACTTTGCCTTCATTATAAATTCGTATTATTTTATATTTGTTGTCAATCTCTTGAGACGCAGGTGTAATTGTTAAAGGCGTCCATTTACCATCTATATCAGGAAATATTAAGTCTTTATTTTTGAGTAAGTCCATATATCGTTTTATGTCATCTATGGGAGTTGGGATGATTGCTACTTCTGTACCAGGTTTTATACTATCACCAACAACAACTCCATACTGAGAGCCTCTTATCTCGTGAGTTTCTGGTATTCCAGTGCTCAAGTTCACGACAGTTGCACTAGTACCAAGATCGTTAATGGTAGTAATATTATAATTAGTTCCACTAACAGTATAAGACCCTAAAATACTCTCACTAGTTCCTGTTGTTATTGAATCTGGAAAATTACTCCAATTTTTCACTTTTGCATATACAAAAAGAGTTAGGTTTATTTTTAATGCATCTAATGCTGTTGGCTCTGCTATTACATCAATAATAGTATTATTATCGTCACCCAGAACACCAAATTTTCCATTTCTATATCCATGTACTTCTACACTTGTTATATCATCTTTTTCGACTGCTACGAGGATGGTATTTTCGTCAATTACTCTCCCTATTTCAACTGAAGATGGAGCATGAGAGTACGTATTAATATCTATCTCGAAAACAGAAGTAGACTTGACTCTTGTTAAGTTTAGATTATTAATCTTATTAGCAAATATTTGTATATTGTCTATGGTACTTGGAGCTATTGCTATTTCTGTTTTTATAGGGATACCACCTTCACTATGAATAGGTCCAAAATTAGTAGAGCCTACTATTTTGTGAGTTTCTAAGGTATGAAGACCTTCGAAGTTTTTTGATACTAAGATAGAAGTACTGTCAAAAACTTTTCCTATCTCATAAACCGCACCTCTGACAGTATAAATTCCATTAGCCGGTATCCCAAATGTTGTCCACTCTCCAGCCTCGGCATATTTAAAGTCTCTTATTTGCTCACGTAATGGATCAACCTCTTCTGAAGTTGCTTTTCTGAATGCTAATTCATTAAAAAATGTGGTACCCCCGCTTGTAGTTATAGGACCAATGGAGGAGTTCTCATTACATAATCTGTGAGTTTCCACACGACTATCTGAGGTTGCTGTTACTAAGATAGTTATTTCATCATCTTCTACTCGTCCTATTGTATACGTCTCTTCATCAATCGTATAAGTAGTAGTAGTTTTGGTGAGATCTTGCCATTCTCCGGCTTTTGTGAATATAAAATTATCTAGTTTATCAAGAAATGTTTTTTTATCGTCTTCGTCAGATCCTACAAACGCTATTATTGTCTTATCAGTATTATCAGAGACAAAGGAAGACTCATCTATTATTTTGTGAGTTTCTTTGCCACTAGTACTACTCATAACTAAGACATTTGGTGTTCCACTGTCCAAGCCAGTAATTCGCCCTATCTGATAAGTAACATTATTAACTATATAAGAATAAAGACCATCATTAGGAACTATTTCGAATTCATCCCACTCAGCAGTAGCTGTGTTCAAAAATATAAAATCATTTAGTTTATTGTTTAGTTGATTTATATCGGCTGTAGTTGCTTTTTTGAATGCTATTTCTGTAATATTACCAGAGTTAATAGGACCAAAAGAATTATCGTTTATCCTGTGATTTTCTGTACCACTTGGACTTTTTGCAACTAAGTAATTGTTTTCGTCAATAACCTTCCCTATCTCATAGGTAATACCTTTAATAGTATAAGTAGTTTTATCTGTAGGGATACTAAAAGTATCCCACTTTTTATTTCCCTCGACTATAAAGGAAGCTAGTTTTGTACGTAATGAAGCCAAGTCTCCTGATGTAGCTTTTCTGAAGGCTAAGTCTTTATAGATAGTACTACCAATAACAGCACCAAAACTGCTATCTACTAATCCGTGGATTTCTGTACCACCAGTACTCTTTGCTACTAGAACAGAATCTTCGTTAATGATACGTGTTATAGTATAAGTTGTATTATCTGTGGTGTATGTCCCATTCTCAGCTATAAGGAATGTTTTCCATGATCCAGATTGTTCAGAATCTAAATTTTTAGCGTTAACTTTTTCTCGAAATGATAATGTCTCTGCTGGTGATACTGGAGTAAAAGCTATTTCTTGGAAAGTAATACCAAATACTCCATTTACTAATTCGTGTATTTGTTCTCCAAAATCGATAGATGTAGATAAGACCGTATTATCGTTGATAATACGTATTATTTGATAAGGAATACCTTGAGCATCAGTATAAGTCCCATCAGATGCTATTTCAAAAGGAACTAAAGCAGTTTCTTTTGCAAAAACCAAGCCTGTAGCTTTAATTTTTGCAGCAAATTCTGCTATTTCTTCAGGGCTGATTGTAAATTCTTCTTTAGGAGCAACAGTACATGAACCTATAAAAAATATTGAAAGAGCTATTAGTAATTTTTTCATAAAATTTTTCCTAATATTTTTTTAATAATATTTATTAGTCGGTATTATAATATTATAATATTAATATTATAAGTATATTTATTGGTTTTGTCAATACTATAAATATTATAAGAGAGATATATTAAAAAAAAGTTATATTAATATTATATTTTTTAGCAGAGTACTTGTAGAAAGCAACAATTTCTATAATAAAAAACATCACTAATTTAGTGCTGTTTTTTATGATTAATAAAATTTTGATTATAACAAATATTTTTCTAAGAAATCTGCTACACCATCTTCGTTATTAGTAAGAGTTTTGTGTTGAGCCACAGCAAGGATACTAGTATTAGCATTGCCCATAGCGACACTTATACCAGCTATTTGTAACATTTCTACATCGTTATCTTCATCACCAAAGGCGAGGGTGTTTACCAAAGGAATCTTATAATATTCACAAAGATGTTGTAAAGCATTACCTTTGTTACTCTTAGAATGAAGAATTTCTAAGTAAACAAGCTCTTTTGTTGCATCGTCGGGATCATCAGTATGAGTACTATTAATAATCGTATGGACACGATCTCCATATTTTTGATGTAAATGTTCTTTTATTTCTAGAGCTTTAGCTTGTTGAAGAATAAACAAGCTTTTTAAAATACTTTTATTATCAACTTGATTAAGATCACACTGATCACTTGTGAAACCAGGGTATTTGTTCATCACAGCTTGATAAAGATAATCAGATGTTTCAAAATGTACATTGTCGGGGGTAAAAAGCCATAGAAACATTTTTTGAGAACGTGCTATTTGAATGGTATAGTCAACGATATCAGCATCTAATCCAGTTTGTTTTATCGCTTGTTGATTTTGAATATCCCAGATATAAGCACCATTTGCTGTAATAAGATGTTCTGTCAATCCACATTGTTGAGCATAGGGAGCAGTATCAACTACGCCTCTTCCTGTAATAAAACAGACTTTCCGACCTGTTTTTAATACCGCTTGTACGGCATTTTGAGTACGGAGAGAACATGTTTTTTTTGAATTTAGTAATGTTCCGTCTAGGTCTATAGCGACTAATTGTATATGTTGTATATCCATGTATAGTTCCTTAATAATAATATATATTATTATATATTATTACTGAATTATTACAAGTATTACTAGTAAAATTATTGTTTCTAGTAAGTATTATAATAAATATTTTTCTAAGAAATCAGCTACGCCATCTTCGTCATTAGTAAGCGTTTTGTGCTGAGCCACGGCAAGGATATTCTCATTAGCATTGCCCATAGCAACACTCACTCCAGCTATTTGTAGCATTTCTATATCGTTATCTTCATCTCCAAAGGCGATGGTATTAGCTAAAGGGATTTTATAATAATCACAAAGATGTTGCAGGGCATTGCCTTTGTTACTTTCAGAATGAAGGACTTCTAGGTAAACAAGTTCTTTTGTTGTATCGTCGGGATCACTTACATGGGCACTATAAACAATCAAATTAAAACGATCTCCATATTTTTGATGTAAGTGATTTTTGATTTCTAGTGCCTTATCTTGCTGAAGAATAAACACGATTTTTAAGATCTTTTTATTATCAATTACATTAAAATCACAATGATTACTTTTGAAAGCTGGATATTTATTAATTACAGCCTGATAGAGATAGTCCGAAGTTTCGAAATACACACCATCAGAAGTATAAAGAGATAGAAATATTTTTTGAGTACGTGCTATTTGAATGGTATAGTCAACGATATTAGGATCTAATCCTGTTTGTCTTATACATTGCTGATCTTGAATATCCCAGATATAAGCACCATTTGCTGTGATAAGATGTTCTGTCAATCCACACTGTTGAGCAAAAGGAGTTGTATCAACCATGACTCTCCCTGTAACAAAACAAACTTTCCGTCCTGTTTTTAGTACAGACTCTATGGCATTTTGAGTACGGAGAGAGCAGATTTTTTTTGAGTCTAATAATGTGCCATCTAAATCAATAGCGACTAATTGTATATGTTTGAGATCCATGTATAGCTCCTTATTATCGGATATAATATCATTATAGACTATTACTGATTTATTACAAGTATTACTAGTAAAATTATTGTTTAATTGATAGATTCTTTTACGATTTCTAAATTAATATTTTGTTGTTTGAATTTTAAAATTT
>CAMQSH010000009.1 GCA_947036575.1 uncultured Brevinema sp.
TTGGAATGCTAAATTATTTGAAAAATATGCAACACAAATTCATTATTTATAAATTATAAAAAGTAAATTATAGGAATACCAAAAATTATATTAGTTTATATAATTAAACCTGTGAAATTGGGGTAAACCTCTCATTCTTCTCTAATAGAGAGTTTGGGAGGTTTTTTTTTGATATTAAACTCTTTAATAAAACTAGATCTTTTTAGATAAAATATATCATAACAAACAAAAACCCCACCTAAAAATTAGGTGGGGTTTTTATATAGATCATAAAACTATATTATCTTTGGAAACAATAGAGGACTTTTAATAAAAATAGTTTCAGAGAATGATTTACAATAAGTACATTCCCAAAGAAAGTATTGTTCTAATACCTACAAAATTATAAGAGGGAACTATTTCTTATGATTCTCGATGAAAAATCGACCCTGCTATTGAAAGATGCTTTGTTATTCCAAAAGAACCTCCAATACCTATAATATCAAATATCCAACGCATAGTATTGAACTGTATTCCAACAGAATAGTTCAGTGTGGTATAGCCTGAAATATTTTGCGTAATAGCATGATGATATCGCTCTCTACTTTGCTGAATAAGAAAACAATGTTGTTATTTATTAGATTATTAGAAAAAAAGTTTTGACTTTTTTCCTAATAGTATGAAAGTAGTGTAAAATCACATCATTTTGGAGTTCCCTAGTGACTAATATATAGATATTATCTTAAGGTATGGCGTAGGGGGTCTAATTTAATATTATCTACCCTATATGTAATCGATAATAGGTGGAAGAAATTAAACTCAAAAAATCAAAATAAATTTGTTACTTACTCATCTAAGTTTAAATAATGAATATGTATCACAAATAAAGTTAATTTAATCCTATATGATAATGCTTCGCCGTATTAAAATAAGCTCCTATGTTCTGAATAAGAAACACAAGAGCTTTATTTTATTTGGAATATTTTCTTATAACTGTTCTAGTGCATTAAAAAGATCTTGTTTTAAAGATTCCGTATCTTCCAAGCCTATGCATAGGCGGATAATACCTACAGGAACTCCTTTATTTTTAACAGGATCAAATCCGCCAAAATGTGGAGAAATAGCTAAACTTTCAAAACCACCCCAACTAACACCTTTTTGAAATAATTTAAGATTATTTAAGAAAGAACTAATTGTTTCAAAATCATCTACATTTAATTCTAAGGCAAATAAGCTACTATAACCCCAAAGCTGATCTTTGGTATAAGATTGAACATTTAACCCTGGATGATGGACAACTCTAACTTTTTTGTGTTCTGAAAGAAATTTAGCAATTTCTAAGCTTTTAGTATGGAATTCTTTCATTCGTAAAGGTAAAGTTCTTAACCCTCGTATAATATAATAAGCGTCTTGTGGGTGAAGTACTGATCCTTGTAATTGATACCCTTGAGGGTAAATCACATCCATTAATTTATTTGAACAAATAATAACTCCAGCAACAGTATCACTATGACCACCTATATATTTTGTTAAAGAGTGTGCTACAATATCCACACCTAATGTTAAAGGTTTTTGAAACAATGGTGTTGCATATGTATTATCTATCATTGTGTAGATATTATTTGATTTGGCTAATTCTGTGATCTTAATAATATCAATCTCTTTAAAAGTCATTGTTCCTGGAGATTCAAAATAAATTAAAGCTGTATTACTTTTAATAGCTTCTTTAATGGTATCAATAGAAATATTTTCTGTAATATGTGTAAAAGAAATATTGTTTTTTTCTACAAATGATAAATATTGAAGAACTGGGCCATAAACATTATTAACAACAATAACATGGTCACCAGATTTTAAGAGTGCAAACAAAGCTCCTGAAATGGCTCCCATTCCAGAACCAAAACATTTTGCAACTTCTCCTCTTTCTAAGGAAGCCATCTTTCGTTCTAGTATTTGTACAGTTGGATTTGTCCCCCTACTATATACATAGTTATGTCTTTCATCTTTAATTGCATGAGAAAGCTCTTCATAAGTTTCATAAGCAAAAAGAGAAGTTTGAACAATAGGCGGATTAACAGCTCCGTAACGTTCCTTTGAATTTTCACCAAAATGTTGGCAAATATTAACATCTTCACTCCAAAAAGGCGTAGTCATATATTGTCTCCTATTTTATATTTGTATTTGTTTTAGTTGTATTGTAAAAACATCCAATTCCTAAAATAGCTAAAGTAGGTGCAATAATAAAATTTAACAGAGATAATAACTGCCAAGGAGCATATTCTGCATAAGAAACACCTAACGTTGCTACCATAAATACTGTCGTAGAAGACCATGGTGTCATACTTTCGATCATTGTTCCTGTATCTTCTAAGGACCGAGATAGAACCTTTCTAGGAATCCCTAACTCATCAAATTTAGATTTAAAAGCATTGGCGACAATAAAACTTGTTGCATATTGATTAGAGGTTAAACTATTTACTAAAGCTGATGAAAATAATGTGCATAATATTGTTGTACTGCGTCTTTTAACAAATCCTAATACCTTCCCAATAACAGTTGGCATTGCTTCAATAATATCTATAGCTCCAATATAGGAAAACACCATAAAAGATATTGTAATAGGACCTATAAGACTATACAGTCCACCTCTATTAAGTATTACTTGAACATTATCAGGCATTTGAAGATCTCCAAGCATACTAACATTAAATCCATTTACAGCACTTGTTGCAACATCTGCTAAAGAAAATCCTTGAACCAACATTGCTAAGATTCCACTAACAATAGAAGAAATAACTAAAATTGGAATTGAAGGCTTTCTAGCAATTGATCCAGCTAAAACGATAGCAGGTGGTAATAAAAGAAAAATATTAAAATTAAATCCTTGTTCTAGAGCTTCTAATGTTGGCTTAATAAGAGCGTCTGTACCACTAGAAGTAGTGATTGGATCAACAAAACCAACAACGGTATATATTATCCCGGCAATGATAGCTGCAGGTCCTGTAGTGTATAGCATAGAATGAACATGTTCATATACATCAATATCACTTGCAATAGCAGCTAAATTTGTTGTATCAGACAAAGGAGAAAGTTTATCTCCAAAATATGCTCCACCAATAATTGCTCCTGCTGTAACTGCGACATTTGCTTCTAATGTTAATGCTACTCCCATAATTACTACACCAATAGTTGCCGCACTACCATAAGATGTCCCTGTTAGTGTTGAAAAAATAATTGGTGCAATAAATGCTATAAGATAAAAGAATTGAGCATTAATAGACTTAATTCCTAAATATACAAGCATAGGAATAGTTCCACTAACCATCCATGTTCCAATAATAACCCCAATAAGAAAAATAATATAATATGCAGGCAAAGCTGATACTTGTTTTTTTATCATTGATTCTTGTATGTCGCTCCATTTATATCCAAGATATAATAATTGGGCTGACACAATAGTAGCCGATAATAGAAAAATGATTTCCAATGGCAAAGCCACTTGATTAAATACTGAAGGACGAATGATGATTCCATAAATAATCATCACTATTAAAGTGCTCACAGCAAAAAGTGCTTGTGAAAATGTTGTTGCTTTTATTAATTTCATAATTTACCCCTATTTCAAATATTATTTTAATAACAGTCCAATTCATTTGGCTTTTCACTGAAATATCAATAATAATATTTTTTATCTGTTTTTTATAATAACCCCCCCTATTTTTGAATTACCATCAAAATAAGGGGGGTATTAAATTAGTTATCTATAAAATTATTAGACTTTTTGATTATAAGCGCTCATATAAACTTTTTCTAAATCATCTACAGTTACGATACGAGGATTTGCTCCTGTACATGCATCTTTAATTGCTTGTTCTGCCAAACGACGTGCATCTTTAGGATTAAAAGCTGTATCTTTTAATGCTGGAATTTCAAGTTTCTCTGCAAATTCAAAAAAGGCATCAATTGCTACTTTTGCTGCTTCTTTTGCAGATTTTCCAGAGATATCTTTTCCTAATGCTACTGCAATCGCTCCAAACTTTTCTGGATGTGTTTCTGCATTAAAAGCTTCTACATAAGGCATTAGTATCGCATTCGCAACACCATGTGGTAGATCATATTCAGATCCCAACTGATGTGCTAAAGAGTGTACTATCCCCAATCCTGCATTAGAAAAGGATAAACCTGCTATATAAGATGCCCAAGCCATTTTTGAACGAGCTTCAATATTTGTTCCTTCATTTGTAGCATCTTCTAAGGATTCGCCTATTAATTTGATTGACGCCAATGATAAAGCATCACTCAAACAAAATGCTCCTTGAGCAACATAAGATTCAACAGCATGAGTCAAGGCATCCAATCCTGTAGCAGCTGTTACACTCTTTGGAATCGATGTCATAAGTTCTGGATCATTAATAGATATTTTTGGTAAACAATGTGGATCTACCATCACCATTTTAATTTTTCTCACTTCATCTGTAATTACATAGTTAATAGTTACTTCAGAAGCTGTTCCTGCCGTTGTATTAATTGCAATAAGAGGTAATCCAGGTTTCTTAGAAAGTTCTATACCTTCATAATCTCCTATCTTCCCACCATTTGTTGCAAGAACTGAAATAGCTTTAGCAACATCCTGAGGAGAACCTCCACCTAGAGAAACAATAGCATCACATCCTTCTTTTTTTAACAAGTCTACACCATCATGTACATTTTTCATTGTTGGGTTTGGCACAGATTCATCGTATATTACATACGCAACTCCTGCTGTTTTAAAAATTGCTTCAATTTTTGCTACCATTCCTAATTTTACTAGTGGCTTATCTGTTACAAAAAGAATTTTTTTCCAACCTTTTTTAGGTATTTCTTTTTCTAGTTCTTTAATAGCTCCTGGTCCTACAAAATTTAATTCAGGCCAGTACATTCTTCTAACATTTTTCATTATAATTCTCCTATTTTTGTGTTTTGTTAATAATGAATATTAACTTTACTGTTAGTAAAAAACTCTCTCCACTCTTGAGTAAGAGAGTCTGTATACAATTTAATTTCTTTATCAAATTCCAAAAATGTAATCAATCCACTTCTTCCAAATTTAGAATGATCAGCACAAAGCCATGTTGTTGTGGCATTCTTTATCATCCTTTTTTTAACATCAGATAATGCTAAACTTCCATTGAGAATTCCTTGAGTTTTTGATATAGCATGACACCCTATTAATGCAATATCTGCATGATATTGCATTAATGCCTTCATTGTGTGTTCCCCAACACAGGCTTTTTCACTACTATCAACACTTCCACCACAAAAAATCATAGAAATATGAGAACAAGGCATTAATACTTGCATTATATCAAAACTAGTCGTTATGACTGTTAGTTTTTTTTCAGGATGATTTTTCATTTCTTCAGCTATACCAAGAACAGTTGTTGCCGTATCTAAAAATAAAATAGAATCATTAGGAATATCGTTAATAACTTGTTTAGCAATATACTTTTTTTCTTTACTCATAGTTTGGGAACGAATTGCCAATGGTAAATCAATTTTATTATCGGGTAAAATCGTAGCTCCACCTCGAATTTGAATTAATTTTTTCATTTGATCTAATTGTTGCAGATCATTTCTTATAGTGGGTTCTGTAACCTCTAAAATTTGACAGAGTTCTTTAATTTTTACAAGTTTCTTTTTATGCACTAAAGTAATAATTTTTTTTTGTCTTTCTGTTATAAACATAATATAATTCCTATTTTGATTAGTTATTATATTATAAAAAATGAATATAAGTCAAATTACTCTATATTTATTTATTTAAGGAAAAATAACCCCCTTCTGTAAAATAATGTTTGCGTAAATCTCAAGCTCTGTCGTTGCTACAATAGCATAAACAGAGGAACATTTTTTATAAAATTCAAATCGTTCTAAAGATTTAAATGTTATATTTGTCTCATGCTCATCAATAATCTTTTGATAATCATTCCAAACTGAAGGCTTTTTGCCAAAGTCTGCATTAGGTTCCATTGTAAATACAGGTGTATCCGTAAAGGAATCCAAAGGAAACAATGGCATAATCGCTTTCAATAGTTCTGGAATACCCAGCCCATCCATCCTTATTACAGGAATGTCTTTGTAAGAATGAGCTGGAAAATTACCATCTGCAAACAAAATCATATCACTATGCCCCATTTCATCTAAAACTTTTAATAATTCTGGACTACTGAGAGGACTGATTCCTTTTAACATATATTTATCCTTATTTTGTTAGTTTTCCATAAATAGGACCAAAGTTTTTACAAGCTCTAAAATCAGCTCCTTCTTTGTCTAAAGTTCCAAAAGAACCCCATGCTTTAGGTCTAAATATGTCTACATCATTTACATTATGCATATTAACAGGTATTCTTAACATAGAAGCTAAAGTGATTAGATCTTGTCCTATGTGTCCGTAAGATGCAGCACAATGGTTAGATCCCCAAGAATCCATAACTGAATATACATCTGTAAAAGATCCTTCGCCTGTTAAACGAGGTGCAAACCACGTTGTTGGCCAAGATGGATCAGTACGATCATTTATAATATTGTGAATTTCTGGATCAATATTTACTCCATATCCTTCTGCAATTTGTAGAACAGGACCGACTCCATGCACAAGATTCAAACGATACATAGTCATAGGAATTTCACCCTTTGTTAAGAAATTGGAAGAAAAGCCGCCTCCTCTAAAGTATTCTCTATTCGCTGCGTTCCACTTAGTAGCATTTAAACATTCTTGCATTTCTTGTTCTGAAATTTCCCAGAATGGTTTGATAGTTGGATTATTCTTAGAATCTTTTTGTTCTCCTGTCCAGTCTAAGGAAGCTGCTCCAGAATTAATTAAATGGATTATTCCATCTTTTGCTAATCCTGTAAGAGGTTTCCCTGAAACTCTTTCAACAGACTCTGAATTCCAAAAAGTTCTTACATCTGCAAATAATTGAGCTGTACCTGTAAGCAATTGTCCAAATAACATGGAAACGCCATTTAAAGCATCGTTTTCTGTTGCAAAAGTAAAAGGTTGACGAATTCCATTCCAATCAAAAGACGAAGTCAATATTGCTTCAGAAAAATCTCCATTTTCCATAAAGTCTGTCCATTGTCTTTGTCCTTGGAATCCTCCAGCAATGGCATTATGACCATTAGATTCTTCAACAAAACCCATTTCAGCAAGTTTTGGGTTTCCACTCATAAGATCTTTCATTATGATAGTCATTTTGACTATTGTTTCCCATTCTTTATCTTTTTCAGCTCTAGTAACATTTTTACCATTTTTCTCGTTAATATCTCTACCTTCTTTACAATTCTTTTTGGTCCAAGCAAGAGCTTTTTCATACTCTTTTGGATCAAAAATATTCTTTTCTAAACGACGAGTGAGTTCTGACATATCTACAAATTCAGTTCTCATTCCAAGAAAATCTGATAAGAAATGAGCATCAACCATAGAACCCATGATTCCCATAGAGACATATCCTAAACTAAGATATGATTGATTTTTCATGGTTGCTACTGCAATACCAGTTTTGATAAATCGAAGGATTTTTTCTTTGACATCTTCAGGAACTACTTCATCTCTAAGATCTTGAACATCTTTTCCATAAATTGTAAAAACTGGTAATCCCATTTGACCATGAGCTGCACCAGCAGCTGCTAAATAAACAGCTCCTGGACGATCAGTTCCATTAAATCCCCAAATAGCTTTAGGAATCCCTGGAGTCATATCTATGGTTGAAGATCCGTAACACCAACATGGAGTGACAGTAAGGGTAACCCCTACTCCCTGCTCTTCAAATTTTTGTTGAGTTTGAGCAGCTTCTCTAACACCACCTATAGGAGTATCAGCGATAACACACTCTACTTTTTCTCCACTAGCATGCTTTAATTCAGCTTCTATTATTTTGGCGATATTTTTTGCCATTTTCATGGTGATTTCTTCTAAAGATTCACGAACCCCTTCTCTTCGTCCATCAATAGTAGGACGAATCCCAACTTTTGGTAATTTACTACTTTGTCTATACATATTTTTCTCCATATCTATAAATTATTATCTTCCCATAGGATATAATATTGCTTCCATTTCTGGAGTAGTCATATTATCTTTTGTGATTAATTTACTACCTGTATCATAGACTTTTTCTGTTGGTTCGTTGTTAAGAAGTTGTACTGCAATTTTTACTGTTAAATATCCCATATTAAAAGGATCTTGAACAACCATAGCTGATAATACACCTTTATCTAAAAAGTTAATCATATCAAGAGATGCATCAAATCCAATTGCTACAAGTTCTCCAGCTCTTCCACTTTCTTCAACTCCACGAGCCATCCCTACAGCACTACCTTCGTTAGAACCGAAGATACCAGCTAAGTCTGGATTTGCTGTTAAAAAGTCTTGAGTAATAGCCAATGCTTTTGCTCTATCTCCATCACTATATTGAGTATTCAAGATTGTGATCCCTGGATATTTTGCTAGGGCATCTCTAAATCCTTTTTCTCTTTGAATAGTACTAGATGTTCCTGCAACGTGAGCAACGATAGCAACTTTTCCTTTACCATTAAGACGACGAGCCATTTCTTCACCTGCTGTATAAGCTGCTGCTACGTTATCAGTAGCAATAAAGCTATTAGCTACATTCCCAGCAACATCAGAGTCAAAAGTTACTAAAGGAATTCCAGCTTTAACAACTTTATCTGCTACAGCTTTCATACCATTTGCATCTGTTGCAGCAATAGCAATAACATCTGATTCTTTATTAATTGCATTTTCAACCATTTCAACTTGTTTAGCTACTTCACTTTCACGTTCTGGTCCTACAAAATAGGTGTTAACATTAAATTCTTCAGCAGCTTTTTTAGTACCTGCTTCGACTGTTTTCCAGAATTCATGCTGGTAACCTTTTGAAACAATAGCAATGTTGATTTTACTTTCAGCGTTTGCTGTTTCTTTTTTTCCACAAGATGCTAGACTCATTACTCCGATTAAAATCAAGAGTGATACTTTAATATTGTTCATAATATTCTCCATAAATATAAATTATTTTTTTATTATTTATTATTTTGCTGTTTTTTTATTTTTTATTCTATCTATTGATACAGCGATTAAAACAACACAACCAATAGCGATTTGTTGATAAAAATTAGAAACGTTTAATAAATTCAACCCATTTCTTAGCGTTGCAATCATTAATGCTCCTAATACTGTTCCAGTAACAGACCCAATCCCACCAGAAAGACTTGCTCCTCCTATAACAACTGCTGCTATTGCGTCTAACTCATAACCCATTCCTTCTGTAGCTTGTGCAGATACGAGTCTAGAGGTTAAAATAACTCCAGAAACACCACATAAGGCTCCATTAAGACCATAAACAAATAGTTCTATAAAAGAAGTGTTTAATCCTGATAAGCGAGCTGCATCTTTGTTAGAACCAAAGGCATAAATATGTTTACCTAAGGAAAAATTCTTCAACATGAATCCAAATATAATAGCGATAACAACTAGGTACACTACAGGATTTGGAATAATATTTAAGAAATATCCTCCAGATATTTGTGCAAATCCTTCTCCTAAATTAGAAACAGGAGAACCTTGAGTAATGATTAATGCAACACCTCTAATGATCATCATCATTCCTAAGGTAGCAATAAAAGGAGGTAGATCTAAAAACACAGTAAAACTACCATTTATTAAACCTATAATTGTGCCAACACCAATTCCTGCCATTACAGCAATAATAATAGGAGCATTAAAATCCCTAATTACTGTCGCTGTAACAACGCCACTAAGAGCCATAATAGCACCTACAGAAAGATCTATTCCTCCCGTAATGATGACAAATGTCATACCTACAGCTATAATTCCAATCACAGATGTTTGTAAAGCAATTGTAATTAAATTATTAAACTTAAAAAAATATGGAGACAAAACACCAAATAATATTAACAATCCTAAATACACAAATAATACGGTTATTTCCTGTGACATTTTAACTTTAAATAATGGTTTAACCATAATAAACCTCCTAATAATTATTTTATATTTTCCATAGCTTTGAATTGGCCTGTTGCATATCCCATAATGGTTGCACTATTTAAATTCTCATCATTTTTTAATAATGCTGTCATCTTTCCTTCTGCCATCACTAATACTTTATCAGAAATACCTAATATCTCTGGTAATTCTGAAGATATCATAATAATTCCAGCCCCAGATTTTGCCAATTCAAAAAGAAGCCTATAAATCTCATATTTAGCATTAACGTCTATTCCTCGTGTTGGTTCATCAATAATAAAAACTACTTTTGGTCTACATATCAAACGTGCAATGATAGCCTTTTGTTGATTCCCACCGCTTAAAAATCGGATTTCCTGTTTATGTGAAGGAGTTTTAATATGAACTTTTTCTATATAATTAGAAATGATAGCCAATGATTTTTTAAAATTGATTTTTCCTACAGCGTTTTGAACAATTGCAAGATTAGGAATCATGATATTATCTCCAACAGATAATTCCAAAAACAATCCTTCTTTTTTTCTATCTTCTGATAAATAAGCAATACCACTATATAAGGCTTCACGAACACTTTTAATATTCATATTTACCATATCAACGGTAATTTCTCCAGAGTTATAGCGATCAATACCAGATAATGCTCGACCTAAAGAAGTTCTTCCTGCTCCCATAAGTCCAGAAATCCCCATTATTTCTCCAGATTTAAGCTCAAAATTTATATTTTCAAAAAATCCTTTTCGTGAAAAATTCTTAACAGTTAAGCAAGTATCTCCCATTTTTATATTTTTTTCAGGAAATAATTGTGTCATTTCTCTACCAACCATTAATTCTATAAGATTTGGAATAGTTGTATCTTTAAAATTTACAGTAGTAATATATGCACCATCTCTTAAAACAGTTACTCTATCAGCAATACGATTTAATTCTTCCATACGATGAGAGATATATACAATCCCCAATCCAGAACTTTTTAATTCTTCAACTACTACAAACAGGCTATCAATTTCCTGATCTGTAAGAGCTGCTGTAGGCTCATCCATGATTAAAATAGATGAATTAAAAGATAATGCTTTTGCTATTTCAACCATTTGTTGTGACGCAACAGATAATTCTGAAATTAACTCATAGGTATCTATATTTGTTTTCAATCTATCTAAAAGTTCTTTTGTTTGCTTATGAAGTTGCTTAAAATCTATCATTCCAAATTTATTTTTAGGCTCTCTTCCTAGTAAAATATTTTCTGCTACATTCAAATGAGGCATAAGATTAAATTCTTGATGTATAATTGTAATACCAATTTCTGACGCTTGTTTTGTACTTATAAACTTTACTACCTTTCCATTCATTGTGATTACACCTTCATCTGGAGTATACACTCCACTCAGAATTTTCATTAAGGTGGATTTACCAGCTCCATTCTCACCCAAAATAACATGAACTTCATGAGATCTAATATCTAAACAAATATTATCTAAAGCTTTAACCCCTGGAAATGATTTAGATATTTTATCAGCTTGTAAAATAGTCCTATTATTCATATTTTCTCCCTAAATTTTATTGTTTCTATTTATTTTCTATTTATTTTCTATTTATTTTCTATTTACAACATATTATATTATGAAATAATTTCTTTTGCAAGTCCTTTTTTGTTAAATACATTTTCACCCATATCTTATTACAAAACAATTAAATAACAATAAGCACACACATTTGTTTTCAAATTAAATAAATATTATATGTTTATATAATATTTATTTACACAGTGTAGATAAATATTAATAAAAAACAGTTGATTTATTATAATATTTAATATATAATAATGAAAAGAAAATAAAAGGGAAATTTATGAATAACAATACATACAGTGTATCTTGTGATTTTGGATCTTCTGGTGGGAAAATATTTTTAGGAAATTTTAATGGAAAAACTCTTTCTATAGAAGAAATTCATCGTTTTTCATTAGAACCTATTTTAATCAGAGGGTATTATTACACAAACATTTTATATATGTGGAGTGAATTACTTAAAGGATTAAAAAAAATAATAGATCGTGGTATTAGAATAGATTCTTTAGGAATTGACACTTGGGGTGTGGATTATGGTTATATTGATAAAAATGGGGAGTTATTAGCAACACCTATTAATTATCGAAGTGATAGAACGATACATACTCAGGAAAAACTAAATAAACTAGGGCTAACTACTGAAGTTTTATATGCAAATACAGGAATTAACTCCATGCCTTATAATACTTTATTTCAAGTATATGAAGATGTTCAAACAAGAAAAGATATTGTTTCACAGGCTAAACATTTATTATTTATTCCAGATTTATTTAGTTATTGGCTTACAGAACGTGTATCAACAGAGTATACCATTGCTTCAACTTCAGGAATGATCAATCTTCAAGGAGAGTGGGATCAAAGTATTTTGGATGTAATCAATATGCCAAAATCAATCTTACCAGAAATTCAAAAAACTGGTGATCAAAAAGGAGTACTATCATCTTCTTTAGCTCAACATTTAGGTTGTGCTCCTTTTCCTGTATTTGCTAGTTGTTCTCATGATACAGCTTCTGCCGTACTTGCAACACCTTTAGAAAATGATACTTCTGTGTTTTTATCCAGTGGATCTTGGTCATTATTAGGAATAGAACGAGATACTCCTATTTTATCACCAGAAGCTTTTAAAGCTGGATTTACAAATGAGATTGGAATAAATCGTACAACAAGATTTTTAAAATCTATTAATGGATTTTGGAGCTTGCAACTACTACAACGGCAATGGGGGATTTCTTTCCCTGAAATTATCGAAAAAGCAAGCCAAGCCGTAGATACTGGGTTTACTATTGATATTACAGATAATCGTTTTTATAGTGTTACTAATATAGAATCTGTAGTTTCTGATATATTTAAAGAACAAGGTAAAAAAGCACCTCAAACACAAGGTGAAATTGCCAGTGCAATATATCATGGATTAACAGATGCTCATATTAATTCTCTACAGGAATTATCAAAAATCGTTAAAAAACCTATATCTAGTCTACATATTGTAGGTGGGGGATCTCGGGATAATTTATTCTGTAATATGATCGCTGAAAAAATAAAATGTAAAACCACCATAGGTCCTGTCGAAGGTACTGCTACAGGAAACATACTTACCCAATTATTAGGGCTTAAAGCTTTTTCTTCTATCCAAGAAGCAAGAAACTGTGTCAAAAACAGTTTTAACATTAAAACCATTTAAATACAATAGGAGTATATTATGAAAGATCAAAAACTTAGAGAAAAAATAGGTACAGAGATTATTAACACCTGTATCAAGATGAAAGAATTAGATCTCAATCAAGGTACTGCTGGTAATATTAGTCATAGAGTAGAAGGTGGAATGCTTATTACTCCTTCTGGAATGCCTTATCATATCATGCAGCCTAAAGATATTGTTTTTATAAGCAATGCAGGGGAAATAGAAGAAGGTAGAATCCCTTCCTCAGAATGGAGATTTCATCTTTCTATCCTCAACGAAAAACCTGAGTGCAATGCTGTCGTACACAATCATGCTCCTTATGCAACTATGGTATCTATCTTAGGAGAAGATTTTCTTCCTGCTATTCATTATATGATTGCAATAGCTGGTGGTAATACCGTTCCTTGTGCTGAATATGCTACTTATGGTACTCAAGAGCTTTGCGATAATATTGCAAAAGTAATGACAAATCATAAAGCTTGTATCCTAAAAAATCATGGCTTAGTTACCACAGATGCTACTTTAGAAAAGGCTTTAGTAATAGCTGAAGAAATCGAATTAGTTTGTCGTTTATATATGGGCGTAAAGGCTGTTGGTAAATATACTATCCTTCCTGATGAGGAAATTGATATAGTTCTCAAAAAATTTGGTAATTACGGCTTAAATGTAAAACATAATAGTTAAATAAAAAATGAGAGAATAATATGAAAAATCGTTATGTAATAGGTGTGGATGTTGGATCTGGTAGCGTTCGAGCTGGAATATTTGATCAAAATGGAAACTCTTTGGCAATTGCTTCTTCTCCGATTAAAATTCGAAAACCACATCAAAATTTTGTAGAACAATCTTCTGAAGATATTTGGCTTAATTTATGTAAAGTTGTCAAAGAAGTTATAATTTCTTCAAAAGTCAAACCTGAAGAAATTTTAGGGATAGGATTTGATGCTACTTGCTCTCTTGTCACACTAGATAAAAATGACAATCCTATTAGTATTTCTCCAGATAATGACCCTTATTGGAATATCATTATGTGGATGGATCATCGTGCTGACAAAGAAACAGATGAGATAAATACTAAAGGACACGAAGTTTTAAAATACGTGGGCGGAAAAGTTAATATAGAGATGGAAATCCCTAAAATTATGTGGCTCAAGCGCAATCTTCCAGAAAATTTTAAGAAAATTCAACACTTTTTTGATTTAGCAGATTTCCTCCAATATAAAGCTTGTGGTTCTACTATTCGTGGTGCTTGTACTGTAACTTGTAAATGGAACTATTTATCTCATGAACAATCATGGAATGAAGACTTTTTAAAACAGTGTGATCTCTTGGACTTATTAGAAGGTGATAAAATTGGTACTAAAATTCAAGCACCTGGCACTAAACTTGGGACATTAACTACAGAAGTCGCTGAGCTTATGGGGCTAACTTCCAAAACTATTGTAGCAACAGGATTGATTGATGCTCATGCTGGCGCTTTAGGAGCTTCAGGTGGAGTTATAGAAGATAATCTAGTAATTATTGCAGGAACTTCTGCCTGTCATATCCTTAACACGCAAAACCCTGTCTTCGTCCCTGGAGTATGGGGTCCTTATTACAATGCCATGATATCAAATTTGTGGTTAAATGAAGGCGGACAAAGTGCTGCAGGAGCATTACTTGATTATACAATTCGTAACCATTACTTTTATCCTCAATTAGTTTCTATGGCAGAACAAATGAACACTTCTCTTTATAATATTTTAAATCAAGAAGTCTCAAAAATATATACAAAAAATCCTACACCCACAAAAGATATCCATATACTTGATTATCATCTTGGTAATCGATCTCCTCGTTCAGACGCCTCTCTAAAAGGAATGGTCTCAGGATTAAGCTTTGATGAGGATCTTGAAAGCTTGACGACTCTTTATCTTGCAACAATACAAAGTATTTGTTATGGGACTAAATATATTGTTGATACTTGTAAAGAAAATGGACATTCTATTAAAAAAATCTCTGTCTGTGGTGGAGCAACTAAGAATCCTCTTTGGTTACAAGAATTAGCTAATATTACACAATATACCATAGAAATCCCTAAAGAAGTAGAAGCTGTATTATTAGGTAGTGCTATTGTCGCAGCTACAGCATCTGATATCTGGGATAATATGGGGTTAGCTCTAAAAAATATGAGCCATATAGAACAGTTTATTCGTCCAAATACTAGTGATCAAGATTTTCATCAACAAAAATATAGTGTCTATCTCGAAATGTATAAAGATCAGCAAAAATATAAAAAACTGATGCAACAATATCAGTAAAGATATATAGATACTCCATAAATTTTAGGCTCTATTTCTATCAATTTTACAGTTTATTTAATAGATATTTGTGAAATTGGGGTAACCTCCTATCTATCTTTTAATAGAGAAAGATGGGAGGTTTTTTTATACAATACTTTCATACTGCTGAATCAAAGCCAATTTTTAGAGGAAAATTTTTATGATTTAGATGTAACTTATGTGCCTATTATAATAACAGATAGTTATAGAGATATATCAACACAAATTTAAAAAGATTTACTAGTAATACTAAAAGCTCTCATTAATGTATATTTTAAAACGATCTCTAGATATAAGAATCCATAAAAATACTAAAGAAGTGACAAAAGGCTATACTCGTAATGATCATGTTGATCTTAATTTAGATTAATAGTCATCAGGATCTTCCTCTTTTATCTCAGACACTTTGAACATTATAGGAACATTAGAAACTCCCTGCTAAAATTTATCATAAAATAATCTCACCCAGTTAATTATTGGGTGGGATTGATTAAAATATCACCACAAGCTATAATATAAAAATATTGTTTTAAAGATATTTAAATTTTTATAAGTAAAGAAGTAACAACATGAAAGATCTATTAAAATCTTTGTGGTTAAATCTCAAATGGCGTAGAGGTAACAATATAAGTAATAAATTAACTCACAATTAATTAGAAGTTTTTTGGTTAAATCTCAAATGGACTATTTGTGCATACAATCAATATTCAGACAAGCCTTTATGGGCAAGGCTAGATTATATTGCAATAACAAAAATAGGAGCAATGAACACAAAACAAGATATTGTAGTAAAACTCAGAAATTCGGAATTATTGACAAAGATGGTAACACAGTTCTTCCTTTTGAATATATAAAGATAAATGATATACATAGTGAAAATATAATTGATGTTCAAATTTCACCTAGAAAATGTGGTTTGTACAACATAAAAGAAAAGTGTTTTGTAGGTAAGTTTCAACGAATAGATTTACTAATGGATAATGAATTGATTTCAGTTTCTAAAGGAGAAAATGAGAATGGTATTGTCAATCAATTAGGGGAAGTTATAATACCTTTTGAATATTATGACACAGCATATTTTCCAATAGTGGCAAAGGGACAAATACTCATAGGGAATTATAGATATAAATAACAATATAATTCTACTATTTACATACGATAGTCCTCAAAAAATTAGAGATGTATACATCAATCACCCAATTTTAGGTACATTATCTATAGTTTATGGCAAAAATAATTTGATGGGAATCATAAAAGAAGATAATACAATTGTTTTACCTTTTAAATATGATAGGATTAAAATATTTGATCAATTTGTAGGTGTGAAAAAGGGTAAGAAGCAAGGGTTTATTCTTTGCTTCTTTTAATCACAGAACTATCTTCTTATGTTAATATCATTTTATCAACACTAAAAATAGTCACTAATACTAATAGTGTAGTATTGTATCTAAAATACAATACTCTATGTTATCATTACACACCATTTTTCTATATACAACAATCCTTTATTCCTGTTTTCTAATTTTATTTAGCTCGTTTTTAGATTATCCTCTAAAAAACAACAACTCGTTACTCTCCACTTGTCATACATACTCATCTAAACACTAATTATTATTACTGCTATTTAGATTCGTTCACTATTTTGGAGATAATAGAACACTAGAGAAAAAAGATACTATAAAGATAGCTATTATAACTATAGAAAGTGTTATTATGTAATTCATTATACAGTATTATTTTAATTGTATATCAGAATAAAAAAAAGCTCCCGTGTTCTATATAGAAACACGAAAGCTTAACCCCAATTTCACAAGACATAAGTCTCTTTATGATTTATGTAAAAACATTAGATAGTATAGGAACAAAAGCTACTAATAGTACACAAATAAGCATCCCTACTAACATGGGTAAAGATCCTACAAATACATTTTGAATGGATGTCTTACTGATCTGATTAGCAATAAATAAGTTGCCTCCTAAAGGTGGGGTAACAAAACCTATTCCTAATCCCATAATCATAAGAATTCCAAAATGATAAATAGATACATCATATTGTTTTACTATAGGATAAAGCAAAGGTGTTAAAATAATAATAGAAGCCATAGTATCCATAAAAGTACCAACAAAAAGAAGTAATAAGATGATTAATAGCATAGCTGAAACATAATTATTCATATATAGGGACATAAATTGAGTAAGCATCAGTGGTATTTGTTGAGAGGTTAGTAATTTTCCTAAGGCAACAGCAAAAGGAATCAAAAACATTGCTACTACTGTAATTCCAGCAGAATCTACTAATACTTTAAAAGTATCTATAATTTTTAGATCCTTATGAACAAAAACTCCTATAATATATGCGTACAAACATGCCACAGCTGCTGATTCTGTAGGGGTAAAAACACCTGAATAAATACCTCCTAAGATAATAACAGGGGTAAACATTGCCCATTTTGCTCGAAATAAAGCAGCCATAAAGGTTTTGAAATTACGAGTTTTTGTAGTATCTCCTCTCCATCCATTTTTTCGAGCAACAATATAGGCTGGAATTGCCATGGAGATCCCAAAAAGGATACCTGGGATAATTCCTGCTATAAACATTGTTGAAACAGCAGTACCATGCTGATTTAAAGAGTATATAATCATTGGATTGCTTGGAGGGATAATAATTGCTATTACCCCCGCACATGCTGCTAATCCTGCTGCAAATCCTTTGTCATAACCTCTTTTTATCATTTCTGGTATAGTAATACTTCCTATGGCAGCAACAGTTGCTGGTGCTGATCCGCTCAAACCTCCAAAAAGTATGCTTGAAAAAATAGTGACTATGGCTAATCCCCCATACATACTTCCTACTAATTCATCCATAAGTTCCAAAAGCCTTTGAGCTACTCCCCCTGTTGCCATTAAGTTACCAGCTAAAATAAACATAGGGATCGCCAATAATGGAAAACTATCCACAGATTGGTAACTATCAAGAGCCAAGTCAATAACATCTAAATCTAAGCCTATATATGCTAAAAACAAAGAAAGAGCAAGAGCAATAGCTATAGGCACCCTTATTAATATCAATCCAAAGCATAGCACAATAAGCAATAAACTTTGATATAATTCCATAATTTTCTCCTAAAGGCTTTCTCTGTAATTCTTAATTAAAAAGTATATTTTTTGACATAATCGTAGAATAGACAGACTAAAAGAAACTGGTAGCATTAACAATACCATCCAGTAAGGTAAGCCCAGTCCTTCCGTGTTTGTTCCTAACATTTTATGAAAAAAAACAGCTCGTCCTGCTACAAAAATAAAAATTACACAAAATATTATAAAAATAATATTAGAAATAAGATTTAATATTAAAGACTGCTTTTTAGAAAGATCAGGAAAAAGATCAATAATAACATGCCTCTCTTGCTTAATAGCTAAAGAGGTTCCTAAAAAAACAATGCCTGTCATTAATATTCTCGCAATTTCATCAGTATAGGCCGAAGGTGAATTGAATACATAACGAGCTATAACTTCTACATTTAGAGAGATTGCTATATAGCCTAACATTGCGGCACAACAAAATTCTTCAAAATAGGAGTCTAATTTTTGCCAGAAAGATTTCATACCCTATCTCCTTACCTATATTTAACTAATTTTTTGTATTAGAGTATCAAAGAACTCTTTTTCTTCTAGAGTAAAACTTTCTAATGCTTGTTGAGTTGCAGGTGCTAAGATAACTTGTTTGAAAGCATCTTTTTCTGCATCACTTGGAAAATACACATCGACACCTTGAGCTTTTAATTCATCGTATGAAGAAACTAATTTTTCATCATATGTTGCTCTAGTTTCTGCGATTGCTTTATTCATTCCTTCTTGAAGAATAACTTGAAGATCTTCTGGTAGATTTTCCCAAGTCTTATTATTAATCACTATGAATGATCCATGCAATTGAAAATTAAGAACATTTAATGATTTTCCTACTTCACCTAAAGCGAATGCTAAACTGGTGATAGGAGGAATAGCCAATCCATCAATTGTTCCTGTTTGTAAAGCTGTATACACTTCAGAGATCCCCATTGTTGTTGGTCCAGCACCTAAAGCTCCGATTATTTTTCTTTCTACAGGGTTAGGTGTTACACGAATTTTCAATCCTTTTAGATCTGAAGGTTGACGGACAGTTTTGTTTTTAGTTAATATTCCTCTAAGCTCAAAAGGAACAACTCCATATAAGCGAAGATTTTTTTCATTAAAAAATGGTTGAATATCTTCAGAAATCTTTCCTCCAAATTTACCATTAGGAAAAAACAGATCAACAGGCTCTTGAGAATTGTCCATTAGAAAAGGCACATCAAATGCTTTAATAATGTTGACAATAGAAGCGAGATTTGCTCCTGATGAAATCGCTAATTGCACTTGGCTACCTACTTGTACTTTTTGTAAAAGTTGAGTATCATTTCCTAGTGCTCCCCCAAAACTTAGATCAATTTTTAATTTCCCTTTTGATTCTTTTTCTACATATTCTTTCATAACTTTCCATGTGTTAGCCCAATGAGTTCCATCTTGGGTGGTTGTTGCTAAGGTTAAAGTAACTGTATCTTCTGTGTTTACCTTTTTAGGTGATCCACATCCTGTTATAGCCAATACTATTAGTGTTATTAATATATTTTTCATAATTTTAACTCCTATTATAAATTGTTTAAGAGAGCAGTTCTTCGATTTCTTTATTACTTAAGAAATTCATTACTAAAGGCTGCGCTTTGCTTTTTTGAGATTGTTGCCAAGTTGCATATATTCCTTCTGATGTTTGAAGAATATTAACATAACGTGAGCAAGCTGTTCCATAAGGACTAAGGAAAATAGGCATATCTACTGATATTCTTTGAACTGATTTTGGATCTCCGTTTTCGATATAAGCCAATCCTCCCAATTCTTCACAAGAATATCCTCTAGGACGTTGAACCGCTTTGTTATGCTGATCCATATTTCTGAGTCCTTCTCCTCCATCATAGAAAAATAAACTTACTCTTTTATCCTTTAGCACTCCAATCTGAGGCATATCAAAAACACAGGTTCCTCTTGTCATCGCAACATCCCATGTATAACCCCGTCTAAAGAATTCCCAAACAGGTGTTTCAAAAGCAATATCTTGTCCTTTTCTTTTCATATAAGCTGTGTTTGAACTAGACCAATTGAATGGATGGGTACAAAACATTAAATACTCATCACCTGTGTATGATGTGTAATAAAAAGGATCTTTGACATGAATAAATTGAGAATCTGTACAGGAAACTATGTGTTGAATTTTGCCTACTGTTAATTCTTTAACAGAGTGAGCTTTGATAAGATCAATACTCCAAACTCCTGTTCCTGGCTTTAAAAATTCTTTAAGATGTTCTGGATAAGAATTTTCTGCTTTTTCTGAAGATATAAATAATTCAATATCCCCATCTTTATTAAAATGCAATGAAGTGCCTTCTATAGAAAGAACCCCTTGTGGTAATTCTGATTTTAGAATACTATGAATCTTTTGAAAGGATTTCCCTTTATCTTTAGATTCAAAAATTGCCAATTCCAAACCTCTATCTCCCAGATCTAATCCTGTTCGAGAATCTCCAAAATTTCGGTATCGTCCTGAAATATATAGTGTACCATCTTTTGCCTCTACCATATTTCCTCCGCCAAACCAAAAACCTGTAGCATCATCGTAAGTAGGAATTATTATTTCAGCTTTATCCTCATTAACTAAAGCCAATGCAAATTTTTTGAGTTTTTCTTGAATACTAGACATATTTGTCCTCCTAAATTTTTCTCTATTATATAATACCAGAATAGAACCAAAACGCAAGGAGAATATCAATATTTTTTTTTATTAGTGTAACTATTCTAGTTTTAATAATTTAACAACCATAAATTGTGTAGTCATATGTTAAAACTAAAAATAATTAAAACAGATCTTGTAAAATATAAGATATATTACTATAATATATCTTATATTTATATATATTAGGGCTAAAATAATGAAAAACACTTTATTGTATATGGAAATATACCAAAATTTAAAATCTAAAATTTTAGCATCACCTCAGATATATAAATTACCATCTGAGAGAGTTCTTGCACAACAATTCTATGTAAGTCGAATAACTATTCGCCATGCTATAAAATTATTATTAGAAGAAAATATCATCGAAAAAAAAGCACGTTCTGCTAGTTTTATTAAAAATTCTATCTATAAACATGATCTTTTACATGTGAAAAGCTTAAAAGAAGAATTTAGTGATATAGGGGTTAATTACCATATAGATATCTTATCTTTTGAAATTAGACTCGTTCCAGAACCTCTTGCTTATTCTTTAAAAATTAATACTTCTGATCTTGTTTATTTTATTGAACGCCTTATTTTTGTTGATCAACAACCTTTAATTTATGAAATAAGCTATATGCCCTATTCTCTTTTTCCAAATATGAAAGAAAGTGATATGATTGTAAAATATGACTATATAGAAAAAGATATGAAATTCCAATTAAAATGTGTTCACAAAAGTATTTCAGCAAATACACCTTCTGATATAATAAAAAAACATCTCCAAGTAACAAATCAAGCAGTTTTATTAATAGATATGTACACAGAACTTTCTAATGGTATTATTTGTGATTATGTTCAACAATATTATCACCCAAAACATACTTTTAGTATTTCTTCCTACAGATCATAAAAAATTGTAAATCAGTTTTACAATTTTAGAGACATTAACTCCTTTTATTTTAAAATTACTCAAATCAAATTTCTAAATATTATATAGTAGTTAGAAGTATCATCGTTGGATTAAACTAGAAAAATTTATTTTCCTTTCATATAAAAATTAAAACAAACGAATTTTAGATATACATTAATTATTCATACCTAGATTCGTTCACTATCTTGGATATAAGCGATATTATTGTAGTGTTCTATAGTGTGTTAAGTAAATACTATTACAGTTATATAGAGAATAAATAGAATAACCTTATTTTGGTTCTATTAAGATAATAGATATACTGGAGAAAAAAGTATTGTAAAGATAGTTATTATTACTATAGAGAGTATTATCATTAATAATGACTGTATATTATTAAAGCGTTATAAGATAAAATAGTTTCTTTATTTTTATATTTTTTTTATTATGTTCAAGACTACGTCGTTTTTTGTTGATTTTTTTTAGATATTGTTTTTAATTACAGAAATAAAAATTATTATAAATGCGTGATTAGTGACTATGCAGTATTGATAAAAAGAAATATCTCAAGGCTTGGGTGTGGGGGGTCTATATATAACAAAATAAAGCTCCCATGTCCTAAAAGAAGAAACACAAGAGCTTTACCCCAATTTCACGAGACTTAGTCTCTTTGATATGATTAGATTATTTTATAAATAATGTATTTGTTTTTTATGCTGTTTAAATATTCTATAATTATAGTCCATAGCTCCATCCATATTCCACTTTTGATAATAGGTGGAATATGTCCTAAATCAATCATTTGATTAGTATATTCTAAAAGTAGCGTATTTGCTATTGTTAATCCAATGATTGATGAAGTTGGTGCTACTTTTACTTCAATTTGTTCAAAATTAATACAAGCATCTCCTTTTTCAACACCATTATTAATCATTATATCTGCTATATCTGATAATTTTTTACCAGAAGAATGTCTTGAATCAACGCTTTGTGAATATAATTCACTATGTAAGCCTATAACAAAAATCCCTTTTTCTTTAGCTGCCATTGCTAGTTCTACAATAGCAGGATTACGTCCAGAAACAGAATGGATAAACAAAAAATCACCTTGTAATAAAGGGTACGAATCAGCAAGAAGATAGCCTGTACCTTCTGTTTGCTCATAACAACTCGTCATGTTATAAAGGGTTAAAATCTAAGCACATATTAGAATTGAAAATACCATTAAATAGAGCACATCCTCCAGCTCTATAGATCATTTCTTGAGTTATTACATCAGAATGTGTTGCTCCAAAAAACCATATTGTATTCCCACTAATACTTGTTTTTGCCATTTGATTGGTAACTTTAACAAGTTTATCCCCAGCTTCTTCAATGACTTTTTTTGTAATTCAATTATGTGAGTCAAATATTGTTGAGATTGTGTAGATAACATAATATACTCCTATTCATTTGTTTTTTCTAACATATTTATTAATTCTTTTGTATTTTTTAAATATTTAATGATTGTTAGTAAATCATTATTTTGTAAAAAAGAAGCCACAGAGGGAATAATCTCAGAAGCAAAAGTATCAGAATCTTTAGCACATACAGCTAGTAAAATGAATACAGGGTCTTCAACTCCTTCAAATAAAACACCTTGTGGAAAATATGCACAAGACACTCCAGATTTTAACCCACCATTCTCAGGTCTAGCATGGGGCATTGCTATACCTGGTAATAAAATATAATAAGGCCCTAAGTCTTTAGTTATATTGATAATAGAGGGGTAATAATCTTCTGTTATACAAGCTTGGTCATATAATAAATCTGTTGAAATTAAAATAGCCTTTTGCCAATCATTGATATTAGAGTCTAAAATAACAGTTGTATTTTCTAACAAAAACTTTTTAACACTAAACATATCCTTATTAAAATCAACCTAACTTTTTTACTCTAATATTCTACTCTTTATCCAATCTGCCTTGTCTAATATCTAAATCCTAACAATATTTTCAATTTTCGATATTTATTTTCACGATAACAACCCTGTATATATCTACATATAAAAATATATATAACCATTATTGATATTTATTTGCGAAAATCGCTTGACATTAATATCAATAAACGGTAAT